>NZ_JAPWAL010000009.1:0-71426 GCF_041432905.1 Rothia sp. 27098_8_161
CTTCGCACACACCCGGGTGCATCCGCACAAACTGCGGGCACGAAAAAACCGGCTGAGCACCCCGTGTGGGGTCTCAAGCCGGTTCATCAACTATGAAATACGCTCGGTCGATATGCACCGAATCATTCCGCGTATTCTTTATGCCTCATCCTCGTAGGACGCGTACTTTTCTGCGTATGCCGAGTAGTCGTCCTCGTCGTCATAGCGACGGCGGGACGAATCGGAGGACTTCGTTTTCTTCGCGCTGCTGAGCTCGCGCTCGAGTGCGCTGTAGTCGGTCTCGGGGCTGAAGTACTTCATCTCCCGAGCCTGCCTTGTTGCTTTAGCCTTCTGACGGCCGCGCCCCATGGCGTGACCCCCTCTTTCATCCTGTCCGAGGCGAACAGCACGTGCAGCGCATCGCTCTCGGATCGTTCAACAGTCTTTACTACACTATAGAGTACCCTGTTTCAGCCCTGAATGTCTCGCTCAGCGGCACCTATTTTGCGTATCAGAGCACTTCTTCGCACCGGAACAACCGTTTTATTTTGCACCCGCGGCTTTTTACCCCAGACGCCGCAGAGCCCCGCACCGGGCGTATCGCTACAACCAATGCGGGGCGAGTGCCTATCCTACCGGCTCACTCACAAAACCGGGTTCAGAGAAGGTACCGTGCCGGTCATGACATCCAGCACGGGGATTGAGGGGCACTCCTGCCGTTTAGTTTGCGGTGAAGGAGCCCAGCAAGGTGGCGTTAGAAGCCAGGGTGGTGCTGGAGACATCCACGCTATCGGTGGTGGTGTACACGGTGTAGCTCTCGCCCTTAGTGATCTTGGAGCTGGAGACCACGATCAGTGCGGTGCTGGAGTTAGTCACCTTGTAGTTCGCCACCACGTTACCGGAGGAGTCGGTCACCTGTACGGTGGTGCCGGCGCTCAGGTTCGATACATTGCTAATCTTCAGGTAGCCGCTGGTGGAGTTGGTCGAGGGCGCCTCGAACATGTCACCGGAGTTAGCCGCGGTCACGGTCGCGCCGTTGAGCAGCAGGTCGCCATTGGTATCCAGGGAGGTGTTACCACCGGTGAAGGGGCCGTCGACAATCACGGTACCACCGGAGAGGTTTGCCGTACCGTTGGAGTCGATGCCGTCGCCCTTCGCGTTCACGGTGACCGTACCGCCGGAGATGTTGATGGTTGCATCAACCACCTCGAAGGTGCCGCCACCCATGCCGCCGCCTGCGCCACCGCCAGCCGGGGGCTGACCACCCTGTGCCGCATTACCCTGTCCCGTATTTCCCTGTGCAGCCTGGTTACGCTGGGCGGTCTGCGTGGTGGAGGTCGAAGCCGACTCGGTGCTGGTCGAGGTGGTACTGTACGAGGCATTGATACCGTCATCGGAGCTGGTCACGTTCACGGTGCCGTCCAGGATGTTGATGTACTGCCCCTCAATACCCTCGTTCGCCTGGTTAATGTTCAGGGTCCCACCAGAGATTTCAAGCACGCGCTCAGCCTTGAAACCATCATCATCTGCAGAGATGTTCACGGTACCACCGCTCAGGCGTACCCAGCCACGGTTGCCATCGGTATTATTGGTTGCCTTGATGCCGTCCTGACTTGCGGTTACGGTGACGGTACCGTCCAGGATATCGACGTAATCCTTACCCTTGATGCCGGTGTTTGCCGCGTTCACTTCCAGGGTACCGGAGGCAATGACCAGGCCGTCAGAGGTGTGGATACCCTCTTCATACTTACCTTCAACCTTCAGGGTGCCTTCGCCCGCCAGGGTCAGGTCACTCTTGGAGTAGATAGCTGCGTCGGGGCTACCGCTGGCGGTATCCGCGTAGGAGGAGCCGTCAGAGACGGTGTTGGTGGTACCCGAGGCGGTGTAGATAACGACCTCGTCCGCCTCAACCACATTGATAGCTGCACCAGTGGAATTGGTAATCGTCGCATTCTTCAGGACCAGGCGGACCATGTCGCTGTCGGCTGCCTCAACCTTGATCTGGCCCTCGTAGGTACCGATGAGCTTGTAGTTGCCCGCCTTGGTGATGGTGATGACGCCGTCGCTTACGGTCACGCCGTCGATCGCAGTCGGGTTAGAAAGATTGATAGTAACTTCGCTGGAGGAATCCCAGGTGACGTCCTTTGCAGAGTAGTGAGTGTCCTCGGCGAGCTTCTCGCCGCTCTTCACGTCGGTAGAGAAGGAGTCCGCCACCTTCGAGGTGGTGTCCGAAGTGCTCGAAGCGGAGTTAGTGGTCGCGCTCGCTGCACTAGCGGTCGGTGCCAAGTTTGCCGAGCAGCCGCTCAACGCCAGGGCGGCCAGGAGAGTCAAGGAGGTTGCGCTCTTAATCATATTGCTCTTTTTCACGGGTTTTCCTTTGTGTTTGGGTGACTACTCATGTAGAGCCAGCGCCACAGGGGTAAGACGTATGTGAAATGTGAATATGTGTGAGAGCGGTTATTGCCTGTATGGGGTGATAAAACCGGTGTTGTGTTTGGTTCGGGGTTAGATACGCGGTTTAGAGGATTGGTGGCTGGAGGTGCGGGTAAGGTAGGTGCGCTACCCTACCCGCACCTCCCACATTGCCGTTTTAGCGAGGTTGCCGTTTTATGCGGCTGCGAAACCCTCGGTCAGCAGCTTCTGGTAATCCTCTTCGGTCATGTCATCCACGTTGAGGCGGGTACCGTTGACCGGTTCCAGGTGCATCCAATTCTTGATGGTTTCTTCCCACTTGTTGCTTACCAGCTGCGGGTTTAGCACCGCCATACCGGTTGCAAACTTGGAAATCTTCGTGGGGGTGATGCCCGCATCCCAAAGGTGCTGGTCTGCCACAGAGGGCTCCACGCCGGACTTGGTTTCAATGATGACCGCGTTCGGCAGGCCGTAGGTGGTGCCGACCAGGTTACCGTGGTAGTTGCGGTAGTTCACGCCCGCCATGAGGATGTTCTCAGACAGAGGTGTCCAGCTCAGGGCGTTATCTACCGTCATACGGGAGGCGACGGGGTTCTTCTCACTCTGCGGCAGGAAGACCGTGGTACGGCGGTAGCCGGTGGTCAGAACCGCCTCCAGCTTGTGCACGGGGCCCGCAAGGATATCGCCGAGCGCTGCGGTGATGTACTCGTGGCCTTCGGCGGTGAGCGTATCGCGGTTCTCGAAGGTATACGGGATACGCTTCTTGACGGTCATATCCTGCTCACCGTCTGTCTTGACCTCTAAGAAGGTCAGTTCCGAGTCCAGGTAGCTACGGGTACGAATCTTGAAGGTGTCCGGGCGGCTGTACGCTGCCGAATGGTAGCTCTGCATCTGCGGAGTGTCGAAGTAGACCGATTCGTAGGCGAAGTCGCGCTGGTCATCGATTTCCATGACGGAGGCTCCTGCGTCAAGCGTGGAGAGTACCTTGGCTGCGGTTTCTGCCTCGACAATGTACTTGCGGTCCACACGGGTCTGCATGGCTGCCTGCTCGTTCATGGCTTCGAGGCTAATGCTCGTCCACTCTGCGGGGATGATATTTGCGGCTGCGTTAGTCATGGGTCTTCGTCCTTCTAGGGTGCCATCCCTGCATGATGCGTTGTGCGCTGGGGGCGGCGTGTCGTGGGTATCGGAGATGTTTGTGCGGTCGGAGTGAATCAGAGACTGTTATAGCGGCTGGTCTTACTTGCCTACCGGGGTACGCTGGAGCGGAATCATCCGAGTGTCCAGCGTGGCGTGTGCCTCGGCGGTGGGAACCTGAGGTGCTGCCGGGTAAACCGCGGGAGTCTGCGATGCTACCACCTGAGCTACGACAGGCTGAGCCCCAATCGGTACTGCGTTAGCCGGTGCCGCCTCCACTGCCGCAGGGGTGCCGCCCTCGGTGGTTTCCTTAGGCTGGTAGGTGACGGTGGCGCGGGTCAGGTTGTTCACCATGTCCAGCTCGGTGATTTTCACCGAGGTGACGGTGTAACCCAGGCGAGCGCTCAGGTATGCTTTGAGCTCTTCCTCGTCGCTAATCGCACGATCGGCGGTGACAGTCTGAGTCTGGTCGGTAGAGATCGGGGTGCTACGCGAGTCGAGAATCGCAATCAGGGCGACCAGGGTAGCCATGAGACCGAAGGCGATGTACGCCGGGCTGATGTTCACACCGGCGATCATGCCGACCGAGAGGGCTACGAAGTAGTAACCCACCTCGCGCTGGCTCAGGGCGGTGGAACGCAATCGGATAATCGACAAGACACCGAAGAGACCCATGCCCATAGCGGATGCATTCGAGCCGGCAGATACCAGCGCCACCGAGACGGTGAAGATGCCGGCGTTGATGACCGCGTAAGAAATCATTAGTTCGCGGTTGCGGTGCCGCGCCATGTAGAGGGTGCAGAGGGCTGCGATGGCTATGGCATCGGCAATCGCCATGGTCAAAATAGTCATTGGACGCTCCAGACGTCGTGTCGTGATGTTTGCGGCGCTTTTTGCTGTCTGTTCTTCAGCTCCAAGCTGTGCGTTCTTTGTAGTATCTAGATTCCCGTGCAAGTCTGTGTTTACCCTGTGCTCACCTTAACTTATAGATAAGTGTTATATGTCTCTAATAAATACCCTTATCGTGGCGCTATTCAATCGTAATTTTTCTCTTTTCTCGCGCCCTTGATGGAGCATCCCACAGCTTCAAAAAGCACAAAAAATGGGCTCCCTCCGATATGGAGGGAGCCCATAAAAGTAGCTAAAAACTTAGCGACTAGGCGCTATTAAGCCTTCTTGCGAATGCGGGTTGCCACGATGGTCGCGCCACCAGCACCCAGAGCAATCAGACCCAGACCAGCAGCGGTCATCGCGTCGGATACACCGGTCTTAGCCAGGGAAGAAGAGCTCTTAGAGGATGCGTTGGAGGAACCGGAGCCCAGGTTGTCGTTCGAGCCGGAGCTCAGCGAAACGCTGTCAGACTTCTTGGAGTTCTCGTAGTCAACGGGCTGCTCGCAACCAACGCCGTCGCCGTCAGCGTCAAACTTCTCGCGGAAGTCCGGGTGACCCTTGCGAATCGGTGCTTCGCCTGCAGCCTCAACGTCGGCGCAGTTCTGGAAGCGGAAGCTCTCGGAAGGCTGGGGAGCCGGAGCCATGTTCTCGTCAGCGGGCTTGGAGGAATCCTCGACGGGTGCGGAGGTCTCTTCAGCAGGCTTGGGAGCCTCGGTGGTCGGGTCCTGAGTGGGAGCCGGGGTCGAGTCCTCAGAGGGAGCCGGGGTCGAGTCCTCAGAGGGAGCCGGGGTCGAGTCCTCAGAGGGAGCCGGGGTCGGATTCTCGGAAGGAGCCGGAGCGGGCTGCTCTGCAACCTTAATGGTCACGGTAGCTGCCTTACCGCCGCGGGGAACGTCGCCGTCCTTCAGGGAGCCGGACAGCAGGTAAATGTCGACAGAAACGCTACCGTGCAGCTCTGCCTGCCAGGGAATGGTAACGGAGAAGTTACCATTGCTATCAGCGTGGATTTCCAGGTAGTCCTGGCCGTTAATCTTAATGGCGCCCTTGTTCAGCTTTAGTGCCAGAACGGAACCGGAGGTGCCGTCAGCGGTCTTGAAGCCTTCGCCACCAATGTTTAGATCCTGACCCTCAACCCATACGTTGGGGGCGATGAACTGTGCAGAGTCTGCGTAGGTGTGGACGACCTGAGGCTTGCCTTCAACAGCGAAGGTTGCGGGGACGGAAGTAGCAACGAGGCCACAGCCGATGAGTGCGGTGGCGCCGATGCGTGCGATGTTGTTTCGAATGCTCATGCCCCCATTCTAACGAGCGAAGCTTAGGATACCGGCCCCCAAGAAGCCAATTTGTCATGACCTAACTCACAAAACATATTTTTTGAAGGTTTCTTAAAGGCATGGTTGAACTATATAAGCCTTTTACACCGTCGTACACCCCTAAAGTCTCAACCTAACATTGAAGAGAATAACAAGTACATACCCCACCCCATCAGCACAACCCAATAGCAAAAACCACCCCGTTAAACGCGAAAATCCCTTCCACCCAAACACTCAAGCATTCGGGGGGGGAAGGGACCCTCACACACCACCGGGCAGCGGCAATAGTTTTAGGAGTTCTTGCGGTTACGGACAGCAGACACGCCAGCAACACCCAGACCCAGAGCTACCAGGCCCATACCAGCAATGGTAAAGGCGTTGGAAGCACCGGTATTAGCAAGGGAAGAGCGCTGAGCGCGGCTAGAAGTGTAGTTAGTCGAAGCGGAGGAAGAACCCAAGTTGTCCAGACCGCCAGAGTTGCGGGAAGAAGAACCCGAAGAAATATTGGAGGAGGAACCGCCGTCAGTGACCTCACTGTTAATAACCTCGCAGCCCAGACCGTTGTTATCAGTATCGAACTGCTTGCGGAAGTCCGGGTGGCTCGAAGAGATAGGAGCCAGACCAGTAGCCGCCACCTCAGAGCAGTTCGCGAAGCGAGTGCTCTCAGCCGAAGCGGTCACCTGTTCAGTAGCGGAAGTGGAATCACCCGACTGATCCTTTGCATCATTCGCAACGGATGCGTTCTTATCAGCAGCAGCCGAGGCAGAAGCCGACTCAGTAGCCGAGGCAGAAGCCGACTCAGTAGCCGAAGCAGAAGCAGATGCCCAAGCGAAGGGGGTAGCCACCACAGAAGCGGAAGCCGATGCGGTAGCCGAGGGGCTCGCTGAAGCAGTCGCAGAAGCCTTCCCATCCACGCGGTCCTTGATCTCTGCATCCACGGAGGCAATGACCTCATCAGCACCAGAAGCCGAGGCGGTAGCAGATGCGGAAGGCGCCACAGAAGCGGAGGGGGTATCCACCACGGAAGCGGTTGCCGAAGCAGAAGCGCTCGCAGACGCGGTAGCGGAGGGGGTTGCTTCCTGAACGGAACGAGCCTCAATCTTCACGGTGGCTGCCTTGCCGCCGCGAGCGGTGTCGTTATCCTTCAAGGATCCGGAGAGCAGGTAGACGTCCACGGAGATACGCTCATCCAGGTCGTCCTGCCAGGGAATGGAGACGGAGAAGTTGCCCTTCTCATCAGCCTGAACTTCCAGGTAGTCCTTGCCGTCAATCTTGACGGTACCCTTGTTCAGCTTGATAGCGATGGTGGAGCCGGAGGTACCGTCCTGGGTCAGGAAGCCTTCGCCGGTAATCTTCAGGGCTTCGCCCTTGTACCAGACCTCAGAAATATGGGAGGCCGCCTTGTCGGCGTAGACGTAGGTGACGGACTCTTCACCGTTCTGAGCGAAAGTTGCGGGGATTGCGGTGACTACCAGACCGCAACCGATCAGGGCGGTGGCACCGAAGCGAGTGATAGTGTGTCGAATGTCCATCCCATCATTTTATCCCCGCGTGGTGGGTTTAGCCGCTTGTCTAGAGGCTATGTGCAATTACTTGCAACACAAAATAGCATTTTCATGCACTTAACCTTGGGTCGTTGCACGTGCAGTAATATTCGCTGGAGAAACAGCATTCACTATAGAAACAGCGCTGCCTAAACCTCGGCAACCTTAAACATCAACGGCGTCGAGCATGAGTTCCAGCGCCTCGCCCACGCCGGTACGCCACAGGTAGGTAGCCTTCGCATCTGCACGACCGGGGCCGCCGTTAACGACAGCGACCGGCTTGCCGGCGCTCAGAGCCTCCAGCACAATCTTGTAGCTGCTCATGACCGCCACCGAGGAGCCCACCACCAGCAACGCCGAACATTCAGCGAGCATGGCATCCTTGCGTACCTTACGTTCGGCGGGCACAGACTCACCAAAGTACACCACATCCGGCTTGAGGCGGGTCGAACTGCAGCCGAGGCAGGGCACCATCTGAAAATCGCGGATATAGAGGTCGTCCAGCTCCACATCACCGTCAGGGTTCACGCGTAGCTCTTCATCTTCAAGGCGCGCTAGGTAGCCGGGGTTCGCCGCGTCCAGGCGTGTATCCAGGCTTTCGCGACTCTCGTCCTGCCCGCAGTCCAGGCACACAATACGGGAGAGGTCGCCGTGCAATGCCAGCAGGCGAGAGCTTCCAGCACGGGCGTGCAGCCCATCCACGTTCTGCGTAATCACACCGCTCACAGCACCCAGCTGTTCCAGCTCGGCGAGCGCATAGTGAGCGCGGTTCGGTTCGGCGCGGCGCATACGGCGCCAGCCCACGTAGGAGCGCGCCCAGTAGCGTTGGCGGGCGGCGTCATCGTAGCGGAATTCCTGGTAGGTCATGGGGCGGTGGTCGTGCAGGGAGCCGCCGGGTCCGCGGTAGTCGGGGATGCCGGATTCGGTGCTCACTCCCGCGCCGGTGAGCACGAGAACCTTGCCCGCCTTGAGTAGCTCGGCAATACCCGCAGATACGTATTCTTCGTCGTGCGGGGTCGCGTTCTCAGAGACAACGCGCTGAATCGAGCGGATTGCGGCACGGTGCACGGAGGCAATTTCTTCGCGTTGCTCACCGGCGGCGGCGAAGTTCTGGTGGTCAGTCCAGCGGTCCATTCTTCTCCTCAATGCTCTGTGTATTAGTGCGGTTCAGCGCGGTTCTAGTGCGTTAAACGGCTGTGGGGCACCCCCTTTGAGGGTACCCCACAGCCTATTTTTTATGGTTTCGAATGTGCAAAACTCAGCCACAGGCTAAGTCCACCCAGCCGGTTGAGCTTAGTTCTCAGCCTTCTGCTCACGCTCGGAGGTCACCGACAAGCCGTCGCTGGCAACGTCCGGGTTCACATCCACAGTCACAGTGTCACCGTCGTGAATAGCGCCGGAGAGGATGCCGCGAGCCAGGCGGTCGCCAATCTCGCGCTGTACCAGGCGGCGCAGCGGGCGGGCACCGAACGCCGGGTCGTAGCCGGTCTTACCCAGCCACTCCAGGGCGGCGGGGGTGACGTTCAGGCTCAGGCGGCGGTCCTCCAGACGCTTAGCCATGCTCTTGATCTGCAGGCCTACGATCTGACCCAGGTTCTCAGCCGACAGCGGCTGGAACATGATGATGTCGTCCAGTCGGTTGAGGAACTCGGGGCGGAATGCTTGGTGCACAACCTCCAGCGCCTTCTCGGAGCGCTCTTCGAAGGGCAGGTCTTGGTTGACCAGGTACTGAGAACCGAGGTTCGAGGTCAGAATGAGGATGACGTTGCGGAAGTCCACGGTGCGGCCCTGGCCATCGGTCAGGCGGCCGTCATCGAGCACCTGCAGCAGGATATCGAAGACCTCGGGGTGTGCCTTTTCAACCTCGTCGAGCAGGACCACCGAGTAGGGGCGACGGCGTACAGCCTCGGTCAGCTGACCGCCCTCTTCGTGGCCAACGTATCCGGGAGGGGCGCCGACCAAGCGAGAAACAGTGTGCTTCTCAGAGTATTCACTCATGTCGATGCGTACCAGGGCACGCTCGTCATCGAACTGAAACTCAGCCAGTGCCTTAGCCAGCTCAGTCTTACCGACACCGGTCGGGCCAAGGAACAGGAAGGAACCAATCGGGCGATCCGGGTCGGAGATGCCAGCACGGGCGCGGCGGACAGCGTCAGAGACAGCTACCACTGCGTCTTCCTGACCAATCAGGCGGGTACCGATGCGCTTCTCCATTTCGAGCAGCTTCTCAGATTCGCCCTGCATCATGCGACCTGCAGGAATACCGGTCCAGGAGGAGATAACCTCAGCGATATCGTCTGCGGTGACCTCTTCGGAGACCATGGATTCGTTCTTAGCGCGGTCCTCGGCACGCTGTGCTTCCTCCAGTTCGGCTTGCTTTGCGGGAATCTCGCCGTAGAGCAGGCGGGATGCCTCAGCAAGGTTACCTTCACGCTGTGCCACCTCGGCGCGGGAGCGCAGCTCGTCAATCTCAGTCTTGAGGTCACCCACGCGGTTCAGGTTCGTCTTCTCGGCTTCCCAACGGGCGTTGAGGGAGTCGAGTTGTTCTTTCTTGTCTGCCATGTCCTTGCGCAACGCTTCCAGACGCTCCACGGATGCGGGATCGGTTTCGCCGGCAAGCGCGAGTTCCTCCATGGTGAGGCGGTCCACGGCGCGGCGCAACTGGTCGATTTCCTCCGGTGCGGAGTCAATTTCCATGCGCAGGCGGGATGCTGCCTCGTCGATCAGGTCAATTGCCTTGTCCGGCAGCTGACGGGAGGGAATGTAACGGTTGGACAAGGTTGCTGCGGCAACCAGCGCGGAGTCAGCAATCTGCACCTTGTGGTGTGCCTCGTAGCGTTCTTTCAAGCCACGCAGAATACCGATGGTGTCCTCGACGCTGGGCTCGCCCACGTACACCTGCTGGAAGCGGCGCTCCAGTGCGGGGTCCTTCTCGATGTTCTCGCGGTACTCATCCAGGGTAGTGGCACCGATCAGGCGCAGCTCACCACGGGCAAGCATGGGCTTGAGCATGTTGCCTGCATCCATGGAGCCTTCGGATGCGCCAGCACCGACGACGGTGTGAATCTCGTCGATGAAGGTCACGATCTGACCTTCGGACTTCTTGATTTCTTCGAGGACTGCCTTCAGGCGTTCCTCGAATTCACCGCGGTACTTTGCGCCTGCGACCATGGAGCCCAGGTCCAGACTGATGAGGGTCTTGCCGCGCAGAGATTCGGGCACGTCGCCGGAAACCATGCGCTGCGCCAGGCCTTCCACGACGGCGGTCTTACCGACACCGGGCTCACCAATCAAAACGGGGTTGTTCTTGGTGCGGCGGGAGAGCACCTGCACGACGCGGCGAATCTCAGAGTCGCGGCCGATGACTGGGTCTAGCTTGCCTGCGCGGGCAATGGCGGTCAGGTCGGTGCCGTATTTTTCGAGCGCCTGGAAGGTGCCTTCGGGGTCGGGGGTGTCCACGGTGCGGTCTCCTCGGACGTTGGGGATGGTCTGTGCGATGAGCTCTGCGGTAGCGCCGAGCTTGTGCATTGCGGTTGCGGTGCTATCGGTGCCGCTGGCAATGCCCAGCAGAATCATTTCGGTAGAAACGTAGGTATCTCCAAAGCCCTGGGCACGGGTCTGTGCCGCCTGCAGAGCAGAGAGCGCTGCACGGCTAAGGGAAGCATTCTGCACGGAGGCACCGGATGCCTTCGGCAACTTCTTGATTTCAGCGGATGCCGCCTCGGAGATAGCGTCCACATCCAGGCCTGCAGCCTTGAGGACTGCTACGGCGACGCCTTCGCGCTGGTCCATGAGGGCCTTGAGGATGTGCGCAGTTTCAATAGTGGGGTTGCCGGCGGTTTGAGCGTTAGTATTTGCCGCCGAGATGACTTCTTGACTCTTGGTGGTGAACTTGTTGTCCATGGTGTTCCTTTCGTATTTCGAGGGGCTTATCCTATGCGCCACTGCATTATATAACTTGAGTCTACTCCACTCAACTATGTTTCGCAAGCCTCCTGCAAAAAAAATTTTCGTATTTTTCGCCCCACCTCACACCCCCTGACCCCGAACAAAAGCCCCAGTCAAAACTGCATTGTTATGCGGAGCAGACTCTCGCTGGATTTGCTTGGGAGCCGCTCCCAAGTTGTTAGATGATTATGTTCCATTCATTGACTGAAGAAGGAGAGTGTCATGCTTGACGCGTTGACCATGTCTAATGGTCGTTCCATCCCCGCTCAGGGTTTCGGAGTTTTCCAGATTCCAGCCGAGCAGACTGCTGACGCGGTGGCTCAGGCTATTGAAGTCGGCTACCGCCATATCGATACCGCACAGTCTTACTTCAACGAGGAGACCGTAGGTGAGGGTATCCGTCGCAGCGGGATCGACCGCAGTGAACTGTTCGTCACCACGAAGGTCTGGTTGGACAACTATGGTGAGGATGCCACCTATGCCAGTGTGAAGGCTTCTCTGGAGAAGCTGGGGCTTGAATATGTGGATTTGATGCTGTTGCATCAGCCGTTCAATGATGTTTACGGTTCCTGGCGGGCCCTGGAGCAAGCCCAGGCGGATGGGCTGATTCACTCCATCGGGGTCGCTAACTTTACTCCAGCTCGCCTGCACGATCTGGGTTCGTTCAACGCCGTCTATCCGGTGGTTAACCAGATTGAGATTAACCCCTTCCATCAGCAGGTAGAGCGGGTTGCTGAGCTGCAAAAGCTCGGAGTTACCGTTGAAGCGTGGGCACCCTTTGGTGAAGGCCGCTCAGGCTTGTTCGACAATCCAGTGTTGACTGGTATTGGCCAGCAGTACGGTAAGTCAGTGGCACAAGTGGTGTTGCGCTGGCTGTATCAGCGTGGGATTGTGGCACTGTCCAAGTCAGTACACCCGGAGCGGATGCAGCAGAACTTCGCGATTGATGATTTCGCTCTGACTGAGGCGGATATGGCCACTATCGCAGGTTTGGACGCCGGGGCGTCATTGTTCTTTGATCACGAGGCAACCGGCACGGTGGATTACTTCACCAATCTGATTGCTCAGCGACGTAACAACAACTAAGGCACTCATGAGTAGATTGTATTCAACGAAGGAGGCAGCTGAGGTCAGTGGTATCGCGGTTGAAACCGTGCGCTACTACTGCAAAATCGGTCTAGTCCCCCGAGTAGTGCGAGATGAGAACAACTACCGTGTCTTTGACGACCACGACATCGCCTGGCTCAAGGGCCTGCACTGCCTGCGCGAATGCGGCATGGGTATCGAGCAAATGCGCAATTACATGGAACTTTGTCTCCAGGGAGAAGAGAGTATCCCGGAGCGCGAAGTCATGCTGATTGCGCAACGCCAAGTTGTTGAGGACAAAATCGCACTACTTAAGGAGATGCTGGGGTTTATTGATTCGAAGATGGAGTTCTATGCCGGAGTGCGTTCCGGCGAGATTGAATACCAATCGAATCTGTTGCCCCCAGCGTCATCTGAGACTGCCTGATTAGCCTTCTTCAGAACACTAACCGCAGGTAGGCGGGATGATTCCTAGCATACCTGGATTTCGTGAGCCCAAAAACGACCCCACATTCTACGCAAAGGAAGAACGTTCTTATGTCAATAAACGACAGTGTTCGGTTCACACCCCAGGAAAAGCCGGTCCTCATTCTGATTCTATTAACGTATTTCATGATCCTGCTGGATTCTTCCATTGTCTTTACTTCCGTACCGGTGATGAAGGCAGATCTTGGTCTTAGTGCTACCGAAATGTCCTGGGTGCAAGATGCTTACACTCTGGCCTTTGGCGGGGCACTCTTACTGGGCGCACAATTGGGTGAAGTGTGGGGCCGTACCCGTGTTTTCTTGGGCGGTTTGATCGTCTTCGCGGTGGCTTCCCTGATCGTGGGAATGGCCTCAACCGCTCATATCCTAATCGCTGCACGTGCCCTGCAGGGCCTTGGCGCTGCTGTAGTTGCGCCCACGTCCCTGACGCTCATTACGGCCGTCTTTCATGACACGGTCAAACGGACCCGAGCCACAGCTGCCTACGGCACAATGGCCGGTCTGGGATCCTCTGGCGGCATGCTGATCGGCGGATTAATCACTACTTTCTTATCTTGGCGGTTCGGGTTCTGGATTAATGTCCCCATCGCGGTGGTAGTACTCGTGCTTGCCGTGCGGTTTTTACCTGCTTTACCTTCACGGCCGGGCCGGTTCGACGTGCTGGGTGCGGTCCTGCTGACCGGTTCCATGTTTCTAATCACCCTAGCCCTAGTGGAACGCAGTGTTCTGCCAGGAATAATTGGGGCGATCGTTCTTGTCATGGCAGTCGCATGGGAGCGTAAAGCTTCTGCGCCAATTCTTCCCGAGCACCTGTGGCGCCACCGGGTTCGTGGCCTGACACTAATTGCCCGGCTCCTGTTTGCCGCGTCCCTTTTCGGCATGTACTTCATGACCACCCAATACTTTGAGCTCACCCTGGGATACTCTGCCCTGACCGCCGGTTTGCTCATGCTCGTCAATTGCGTCCCGCAAGGTGCCATCGGGATTATGGTCAGTTCCCTTGTCACTCGTTTCGGGCTCCGGCGCCTCCTCCTAACTGGACTTGCGAGCACTGCCGCGGGGCTCGGCTTGATCGCCTGGGGCATGCACGGCTCCCTCCCAATTCTCCTACTTGGCATGATCCTCACTGGACTTGGGCAGGGTGCATCCTTTGGCCCAATCACCTCCGTGGGAATCTGGCACAGCAGCCCCAGCGAGGCGGGAGCTGCTTCCGGCATCGTCAACACCGGCCACCAAATGGGTGCTACCACGGGAGTTGCCGGACTTACCAGTCTTCTCGCGTTTAGTCCGCACTATTCGACGCCATTGGCTGTTTCGGCCATCCTCATGGTCGTAGCACTGCTCGTCATGCTCGCCGCAACACGCAAGCTCGAGAACTAATATGGCTCTTCCGAGTTGAGTGTGGGTGACCGGGTGTTGCGGGTAAAGGTCGAGGTCCTTATAAAAGTAAAATGTTTGGAAGAAGGTGTCACACAGGCACAGATGGCGCAGATGGTTGGCACCTCCGCACCGTATATTAGTAGGCCGATAAACAAGAAAGAGGGCATCATCAATAAGGTCTTTGTTGATATGCTCGATAAGCTACGCTACGACTTGTCTATGCGAAGAAGAAAGGGGCTCCTGAAAAATGAGCAAAGAAAGACTCACCGCATTTACGGATGCGATATTGGCGATCATCATGACAATATTGGTGCTGGAACTTGAGAAACCAGCGACAGCTGACTGGGCATCGTTTTGGGCACTCAGGGCGCATTTCTTCTCCTATGCGATTTCCTTCTTCTGGCTTGGCGCCATGTGGGTAAATCTGCATAACCATTGGCACAGGATCGAGAAGATAGACAACAAGGTGATCTGGTGGAGCATCATCATGCTGTTTTTCGCCTCTTTCTTCCCGTATGTGACAGACTTTGTGAGCGACCACTTCACAAGCCTTTTTGCACAGATGCTTTACAGCGCGGTGGTGATTTGTGTTTCACTATCCAACATGGCGCTTGCGCGAGCGGTCGAAAGGGCTAATGGCTCGACGAGCGCATTGGACTATAATAACCGGAAAATCGTTGCGGGTGACCTGAGCATTAAGGCAATCGGAATTATTCTGGCAATCTTTGTTTATCCGCCGATTAACATGTTTGCAGTTATTCTGGCAGGATGTGAGGTGACCTTCCTACCACATATTGTGAATCGAAAAAACAAGAAACCAAGCGAGATCGATGCCGTATGATCCACACCGCCGTGGCTCGCCGCAACACGCAAGCTCAAGAACTAACATGGCTCTTCCGAGTTGAGTGTGGGTGACCACCGGGTGTTGAGCGGGGGTTGCGAGTAGAGCACGAATCCGGCGCACATCGCCGACGACGCCGCCATCTTCGACTTCGTCCTTACGGACGAGGAGGATAGATTGCATCGCCAAGCTCAACGGCACGAAGCGCTACTACGAGCCTTCCCAGGAGAAGCTCGAGCCCTACGCTGCCGCCAAGCTCGACTACGACTCACCGAAGTAAGCCAGCGTTCATGGCAAGTTGAAGGATAGGAACTATCATGATTGCAACTACAAAGAACAATCTATGAGTAAACCATCGATCTTTGCATCGTTCAAGGAAAGGAATGAGAGCATGGACTTTCAGAAGGTATCTTTCAAGAACAAGGAGCTGGACCTCAATCTGGCAGGCATCCTCTATACCCCCGACAACCTCGACGTGTCGAAGTCGTACCCGGCCGTCGTGGTGACCGGCCCAATGCTGTCGATCAAGGAGCAGGCTCAAAGCGTGTACGCGAAGCGCCTCGCCGAGCTCGGGTACGTGACGCTCGTGTTCGACGGGTCTTACTTCGGCGAGAGCGCGGGGACGCCGCGCTACCAGGAGCTTCCCGACGTGAAGGAGACAGACATCGAGGGGGCCGCGGACTTCCTGGCCTCCATTCCCTATGTCGACGAGAACCGCATCGGCGGCCTCGGCATCTGCGGATCCGGCTCTTACATGTCCGTGGCGGGAGTGAAGGCGCCCCGCCTCAAGACCGTCGCGGCGATCGTGCCCGCCATCGCAGACATCTCCAAGTCCGCCATGGCAGGATTCTTCAAGCCCGCGGACGAGGTAGAGGCAGCCAAGGCCGCCTATGAGGCCGGGACCGGCCCCATCGAATACCTGAACTTCATGCCCCGCGCGTTCGACGAGGGCGCGGCGTATTATTACACTTCCCGCGGGAACAAGCGCGGCTGGACGAACCAGGTTGTCGCCTGGAGCCAGCTGGAGCTCGTGAAGTACAACGTCGTCGACATCATGAAGGACATGAAGAAGCCCTATCTCGTCATCACGGGAGAGAACGCATGGAGCCGCGAGGCGTCCACCGAGGTGTTCGATGCCGTGCCCGGAGTCGACAAGGAGATGCACGTCATCCCGGAGGCGGGGCACTTCGACATGTACGACCTGTATCCCTACGTCGATGAGGTGTTCAAGTTCATCGCGCCGTTCTTCGCGAAGAACCTCTAATCGAACTGAGGCATGCGGTTGGGGCGAGCGATAAGGTGCTACTTGTATAACGTGATGGCGCTCCTCTGGCACAACTCATGACTTCTTGCCAACGGCACGTCGACAATTCCGAGCCAGGGCAAGCAGGTCTGTGAATTTATTCAAGTGAAAGGACGAATCATGTCAGACAAGGCATTCACGGAGCGCGAGTTCATTCCCGTGGCGGGCAACCCCTTCGGGCTCGTCTACAGCGGCGCCATTACCGAGAACGTCGAGGGCGAGGTTAACATCCACGCCATCAAGTACCCCTACCGCGACTTCTTTTCGGTGGCCAACGTCTACACCCCGGCTGGCTACGACCCGAACGGGAGCTATCCGGCAGTGGTGGTGGCGCATCCCAACGGCGGCATGAAGGACCAGGTGGCGGGCAACTACGCCCAGAAGCTGGCCGAGAACGGTTATATCGCGCTCGCTTTCGATGCGGCCTACCAGGGCGAGAGCGGAGGCAAGCCGAGGAGCACCGACTGGCCCGAGAACCGCGTGGAGGACATCTTCCGCGCCACCGACATCATCATGCAGTTCCCGGGAGTCGACCGCGAGCGCGTGGCGGCGCTCGGCATCTGCGGAGGCGGAGGATACACCTTCAAGGCAGCGCAGACCGACAAGCGCCTCAAGGCCGTGGCGACGTTGTCGCTGTTCAATTCCGGCGAGGTGCGCCGCGAGGGCTTTCGTGGAAGCCAGGCCGACTCCATCCAGGAGCGTCTGGCCGCCGCAAGCAAGGCTCGCCAGGACGAGGCCGACGGCAAGAACGCCACGCTCACTCCCAACATGTGCGAGACCGCAACACCCGAGCAGGCAGACGCCATGCCATACGACCTCTACCGCGAGGGCTACTACTATTACGGTCGCGACGCGGCGCATGAGGGCAGCACCTTCAGCTACACGGCGTCGAGCCTCATGAAACTCGCCGCATGGGATGCGCGCCAAGGGGCCGAGCTCATCAACGTGCCGCTGCTCATGATGATGGGAAGTCATGCCGATACGGGGTACATGACCATCGACTGCTACGAGGCGGCCGTGAACGCTCCCGTGCGCGAGATCTTCGAGATCCCGGGCGCGACCCACATCCAGACCTATTGGAAGCCGGATTATGTTTCCCAGGCTGTGGGCAAGCTCGTCGAGTTTTTCGGAAGCAACCTCTAAGGAATGAGTGACATGAGCATCCTTTTCATCAACGGCGGCGAGAAGGGCGGGAACACCTCCGCCCTTGGGCAAAGGCTCCTCGCCGGTCATGATTTCGACCAGATAGATCTCGCAGACCACAAGGTCTACGACCACGGGCAGCACTTCGACGACGACGAGTTCGATCAGGTGCTGGCCCGCTTGAAGCAGGCCGACACCATCGTGCTCGGCTCGCCCGTCTACTGGCATGACCTCTCGGGCATGATCCGCAACCTACTCAACCGCTTCTACGGCCCCGTGGCCGGGGGCAGCATGGCGGGGAAGCGGCTCTTCTTCATCTTCCAGGGAGCAGCTCCAACACCCGCGATGCTGGAACGCGCCGAGTCCACCGTGAGCCGCTTCGCCGGGCTCTACGGCATGGAGTATATGGGCATGGCAACCAATGCGAGAGAGGCTGCCGATCTGGCTAGTAAGATCTAGTCAGAGTGTTTTCGTACTCGGCATGCACGTGATAATTTCTCATTTTTTGAAAAGTGTTCCCAGTGCAGAGCTACTGTGACAATTTGTCACAGTTGATTGCGGAGGTCGTTTCGACCTCAATGCTAGGGTTTGTGATGTCAAGATTTACTCCCGGGATTTCTGTAAGTAGAGGTCTGTTTTGCGTGAGTACAAAGCAATGCTGTTCTATTGTTGTACTGGGAAGATAGGAGCGAAAACGGTGGTACGATGCGGACGAGAAGGGACGTATTTGACACCATAAATCCTGTGAATAACAGGAGTAGGAATAGCGGGAACTGGCTTCTGAACTCCCGTTTTGGTGCCGCCGATTACCGCCTGGCGCTGTTTCGGCATCGCTATAGAGCAAAGCCACCAGCAAAATAACGAAAAAGAAAGCCTCCGAACCTTCCGGTTCGGAGGCTTTCTTTTTCGTTCTGCCCGGAAAGAGCTCCTTGCCGGAGTACCATGGGTAGCGAACGGCTTTATCGAGCGTGTGCGTTTTCGTAGGCGTCCTTGATTTCTTCTGTCAGATCGTCGGGAATCAGCGTCTACCAGCCTGTCCCATCCTCGAAATCGCTCGCCTGGGCCGAACCCTACGCAAATGGAAGGACCCGCTCGACGCCTACTTCGACACCGACGGAGCAAGCAACGCACCGCATGGAAGCCATCAACGGACATTATTGAGCTAGGCAGACGCACCGCCAGAGGCTACCGCAACCCCACCAACTACCAACCCCGAATGCTCCTCATCGCAGGAGGCCTAGATGCCTCCACCCACACTCAACTCTGAAGAGCCACTAATATTGCTTGCTTCGTAAGATGTGACGCCGCATTCACCTAGGTTGAGCATTCAAGGTATTCACCCACTGGTTAACAATTTGGCTTGTTTCGGGGGTTACTTCAGGTTCGGCCGCATCCGGGTCAATCGCTACATCTTCGCCACGCACCGCAAGCCCCTGATCCCGAACAAAAGCCCGAGTCAAAACTGCTTTGTTATACTGACCGGACTGGGCACTTGCGAGTTCCCGCAACAATCACAGTCACGAATGGGGACCCACATGAAAATACTGGTTCTAGGCGCAACCGGCCGCACCGGCTATCTCTTTACCCGCAAAGCTCTGAAGGACGGGCACACCGTCACCGCCTACGTACGCAACCCCAACAAGGCCCTAGCGCTTTTGGGGGCGCACCACAATCTCACTATCGTTCCGGGAGCCCTGAACAATGCCGAACAGCTCGCTGCAGCATCCTCCGGGCAGGACGTGATGGTCAGTATCTTGGGTCAGAAAGCCACGGTACGAGAATTTCTCTCCTCCACATTCATGCAGGAGCGTCTGCCTCTCATCATGGAGGTGGTCACGGGCGAAGGCGTAAAGCACTGCGTTCTGATGAGTGCCTACGGTGTGGGCGATACGCTACGGACCGCATCCCTGCCCATGCGTCTGGTGTGCAAGGTCATCATGCGCGGCATTTTTACCGACAAGGTTAAGGCGGACGCCTTAGTCGCCGAATATCAGCCGTATATTTCGCGTGCCCATCCGGGTAGACTGACCGATAAGCCCAGTAAGGGCGGGGTGAAGGTATCTGACATGTCGAGCGTCGAGCGAACTTCGGGTATCCCGACGATTTCCCGTGAGGACGTTGCCGATGCGCTGCTCACTATCGCCAAGAATCCCCAGAACGCGGGCACAGATTTTTTGGTAACCATTGAGGATGCTACTCTACGCTCACCCCAGAAATAAACCGGTAGGCTTAATGGCATGACGACTACAAATACCTTCCCCGCCGCCATTCTCTTCGACCACGACGGAACTCTCGTCGATACCGAACCCGTATGGGCTGCCGCAAAAGTTGCTCTCACCGCAGAATTTGGCGGCGCCTGGACTGAGCAGGACACCCTCGACTGCCTGGGCCTATCCATGCAGTTCACCCTGGACCGCCTACGTAAGCGCGGTGTAAACCTACCGGATGAAGAAATCAACGAGCGACTCGTCACAAAGGTGCACGATGCCCTGGCACACCAGCCGGTCGAGTTCCTGCCCGGTCTTGAGCGTTTCCTCTGGGAGGTTCGCGAGGCGCAGATTCCGGCGGCAGTCGTCACGAATGCAGCCACCTCCGTGGCTCGCCGCACCGCAAATGCGGCACCTGAGGGTACGTTCTCAGCGGTTATTGGTAATGATGAAACCACCCGCCCCAAGCCGGACCCGCAGCCTTATCTTTTGGCGGCCGAGCGCCTGGGTGTTAATCCGACTCAGTGCGTGGCTCTTGAGGATTCGCCTTCGGGTGTGCGCAGCGCGGCCGCGGCGGGTATGTATGTCATTGTTGTGCCGGGTGAACTGGAGGTTCCAGCAGAGCTGGGCACCGTGCACCTCAAACATGAGGAACTGACCCTAGAGGCGGTGCGCGCGCTGGCGTAGCCGCTTGGTTCGCAGATTGGAAGCTCTGCAGAAAACTGAATAGGCTTCACCATAAAGGGTGGGATGCGCGATACGAGATACTGTGCATCCTACCCTTTGCGCATGCCTGGGTGGTGAGCCGTGGGGGGGGTTGAGCAGGGGCTTTTGAGCAGGGGCTTTTGAGCGAGGGCTTGAGGTCGGCGCAACACACAGATGACGATTTATTACGAATTAATCAAAATAACCTTGACAGTAGTTCCTTAAAATGATTTACTCAATAATAATGATTCGGCGGGGTACAAACCCCACCGAAGCACAAGCATCACAGCATCATGAAGGAGACCATCATGGCATTCGCAAACTACACCGCACCCGGCCTGACCATTGAAGAAGGCAAGGGCATTTCCGAGGTTCTCCAGGCACGTCTGCACGACCTGAACGACCTGCACCTGCTGCTGAAGCACGCTCACTGGAACGTGACCGGCCCCGGCTTCATCGCCGTTCACGAAATGATTGACCCCCAGGTCGATACTGTCCGCGATTTTGTCGACGCCATCGCAGAGCGTATGGCAACCCTGGGCGCAACCCCCAACGGCCTGGCTGGCGCACTGGTCGCACAGCGTACCGTTGAAGACTACGCAGTTGGCCGCGCACCCGTCCCCGCTCACCTGCGCGCCCTGAACGACGTCTACACCCGCGTGATTGAAGCTCACCGCAAGGCGATTGCATTCGCAGGCGAGTCCGACCCCGTCACCGAGGATCTGCTGATTGGCCAGACCGCTGAGCTGGAGAAGTTCCAGTGGTTCATCCGCGCATTCCTGGAAAACGGCGAAGGCAGCATCTAAGCTACAACCATCTAAGTCGTAGCGTCTAAACCACAGCCTACTTATGGCGGCAAGGTATATAGGCGCCAGCTTTTAGAGTCACAAAACCGGGCGGGTGCGCTCTCCTTATGGAGGGTGCACCCGCCCGGTTTTTCACATGAAATATACACCGAGTTCACTCATCGTTCCTCGTCCACGTAGTACGGCAAAGTACGTTGAGGCGAACATGTTTATCGGGTTAGGCCGTCCTAGATTTTCTGTTCAGAGTGCTCTAGAGTGGTTCACTGTTCATGACAGAGCACACAGACTTGAAGGCGTAACGGGTTGCTAACCGGCAAACCCGACACGTACCGCATGAGTAGCGGAAAGGGAACTATGAGCACGCACGCCCAGCACGAGCACGTCGAAGAAACCGAAAAGCTTCAGCCGGAAAACGCCACCACTGAAGCTTCGCGAACCACCCGCCATAGCGCCGTCACCTCCCCCTCCCCCGCGCAGATTAAGCGTTGGCGCCGCTACCTTGCCGATGAGGAGTCGGAGGCGCGCATCTACCGCTACCTGGCTCGCCGTACAGAGGGTACCGATCGCGAAATCCTTCTGCAGGTTGCTAAGGCTGAGAAGCGTCACCAGCAGCATTGGCGTGACATGCTCGGTGAGCACGCAAATGTGCACGTGCGCCCGTCCATTCAGTCTCTGGTGTTGCAGTTCCTGGCAAAGAACTTTGGTTCGGTGTTTATTCTGGCGATGGCTCAGCGCGCCGAGTCCCGATCCCCCTACGCTGAGGACCCAGACGCTACCGAGGAAATGGCGGCTGACGAGGCGATTCACGAGGAGATTATTCGCGCCCTGGCGACCAGCGGCAGGGAGAAGCTTTCGGGTAATTTCCGTGCGGCGGTCTTTGGCGCTAATGACGGTTTGGTGTCGAATCTGGCGCTGATTATGGGTATTACCGCCTCGGGCGCATCCAGCTCAATGGTTCTGCTCTCGGGTATTGCGGGCCTGCTGGCGGGTGCACTGTCCATGGCGGCGGGTGAGTTCGTGTCAGTGCGTTCTCAGCGTGAGCTACTGGATGCATCCCAGCCAACCCAGGTAACCCTGCGTGTTGCGCACGATTTGGATTTGGATTCGAACGAGCTGGAGCTTATTTACCGTGCCCGCGGTATGGAGCCGGAGGCGGCGCATCACCGCGCGATGGAGCGTTTCGGCTACCTGGATTGTGATTGCGACCCGTCACTGTCTCATCGCGAGGATGAGGATCGTGAGGAGAACGTGGCTTTGGGCACCGATATTGGTGCCGCCGCTGCGTCATTTGCGTTCTTCGCTTCGGGTGCGTTGATCCCGATTCTGCCCTATATTTTCGGTTTCTCGGGTGTGTTCGCGATGGTGCTGTCTCTGCTGTTTGTGGGTGCGGCTCTGGGCTTCACCGGCGGCGTGGTGGGTCTGCTGTCAGGTGCTTCCCCGCTCAAGCGCGGTATCCGTCAGATTCTAATTGGTTTCGGCGCGGCGTTTGTCACCTACCTGCTGGGTTTGGCATTTGGTACAACGGTTGCCTAGTCGCAACTCCCCCAATAAGCTTTCAACAAGTGTATATAGCCGCTCATGCATGTGTTGCATTCCCCTGCAAGTGCCACAGCCTAAGCGCAAAGAAACCCCGGCGCACCCCCTGCAACTCCAGTATTTTTCGGCGCGCTGTCCCTGTTTAGTTCACTGTTAAAGCACAGATGCCGGTAGCCTCACGGGCTACCGGCATCTGCCGCATTATTTATGCCGTTTACTTCGCTGCGAAGATTTCGCGCATCAGGTTTGCAGCCTCGGAGGGGGTCTTACCGACCTTCACGCCTGCTGCTTCCAGAGCTTCCTTCTTCGCCTGAGCGGTACCGGAGGAACCGGAGACAATAGCGCCTGCGTGGCCCATAGTCTTACCCTCAGGAGCGGTGAAGCCTGCGATGTAACCAACGACGGGCTTGGTCACGTTTGCCTTGATGTACTCTGCAGCACGCTCCTCAGCGTCACCACCAATCTCACCAATCATGACGATTGCTTCGGTCTCGGGGTCAGCTTCGAAAGCTTCCAGCGCGTCGATGTGGGTGGTGCCGATAATCGGGTCGCCACCAATACCGATAGCGGTGGTGAAACCAATATCGGACAGTTCGTACATCAGCTGGTAGGTCAGGGTACCGGACTTGGAGACCAGACCAATCTTACCCTTGCCGGTGATGTTCGCCGGGATAATACCGACCAGGCACTCCTCGGGGGAGATGATGCCGGGGCAGTTGGGGCCGATGATGCGGGTAATCTGCTTGCCGTTCTCGTCCACGGATGCCTTAGCAGCTGCCCAGAACTCTGCGGAGTCCTGAACCGGGACGCCCTCGGTGATAACGACGACGAGGCCGATCTTAGCTTCGATAGCCTCGAGAACTGCTGCCTTGGTGAAGGCCGGGGGAACGAAGACGATGGAGACGTTCGCGCCAGTCTTCTCCATAGCCTCAGCTACGGAACCGTACACGTTCAGCTCGATGTCGGAGCCGTCCTTCGCCTTGTGGGTGACGGTGGTGCCAGCCTTGCGAGCGTTCACGCCGCCCACAATGTTGGTGCCTGCTGCGAGCATGCGTGCGGTGTGCTTGGTACCCTCGCCACCGGTGATGCCCTGAACGATGACCTTGGAGTCCTTGTTCACAAAGATAGACATATTACTTCCTTGAAATCCTTTGCTGGCGATTACGCCTTGTGAGCGAGCTCTGCTGCCTTGTCAGCGCCGGAGTCCATGGTCTCAGCCAGAACAACCAGCGGGTGGTTCGCCTCGGAGAGGATGCGGCGACCCTCAGCAACGTTGTTGCCGTCCAGGCGCACAACCAGGGGCTTGGTTGCTGCGTCGCCCAGAATCTCCAGAGCCTTCACAATGCCGTCTGCCACTGCGTCACATGCGGTGATGCCGCCGAAGACGTTCACGAAAACGCTCTTGACCTGCTCGTCGCCCAGAATGATTTCCAGGCCGGCAGCCATAACCTCAGCGGACGCGCCGCCACCAATATCAAGGAAGTTTGCGGGCTTGACGTTGCCGTGGTTCTCACCAGCATATGCAACAACGTCCAGGGTGGACATAACCAGACCTGCACCGTTACCAACGATGCCGACCTCGCCGTCCAGCTTCACGTAGTTCAGGTCGAACTGCTTTGCCTTAGCTTCCAGCGGGTTCTCAGCGGACTTGTCCACGAGAGCCTCGTGCTCGGGCTGACGGAATTCTGCGTTGTCGTCCAGGGAGACCTTGCCGTCCAGGGCGAGGATGGTGCCCTCGGGGGTCAGAACGAGGGGGTTAACCTCAACCAGGGTTGCGTCTTCCTTGGTGTAGACTTCGCCCAGCTTGACGAGAACGGGAACAACCTTCTCCTGCAGTTCTGCGGAGAAACCTGCTGCCTTAGCAATTTCCTCAGCCTTAGCCTGGTCCAGGCCGACCAGCGGGTCAACCTCGATCTTTGCCAGCGCCTCGGGGCGCTCAGCAGCAAGCTGCTCAATTTCCATACCGCCTTCTACCGAGCACATTGCCAGGTAGGAGCGGTTTGCACGGTCCAGCAGGAGGGAGAAGTAGTATTCTTCGGCGATGTCTGCGCCGTCAGCGACCAGCACGCGGTGAACGGTGTGGCCCTTGATGTCCATGCCGAGAATTGCCTTAGCGTGCTGGTAAGCTTCTTCGGGGGACTTTGCGAGCTTAACGCCGCCAGCCTTACCACGGCCGCCGGTCTTAACCTGAGCCTTAATAACGGTCAGGCCGCCAATTTCCTCAGCTGCTGCCTTTGCTTCTTCAGGGGTGGTCGCAACAATGCCCTTGAGCACGGGTACACCGTGCTTTGCGAAGAGCTCGCGCGCCTGGTATTCGAAAAGGTCCACAGGTGTCCTTCTTCTTCGAAGTGGTGCCGAGCACTGGTGCACTCGGCCTGGTCTCATTAGAGGAGGATCCCCCGTGTAGTCGGTACGGGGCTATAGGGGTCTCTCGCACCCGGCGCACACGCATCATTGACGCGGGGAATTTCTCTCGTCTCTACTCTATCGGATTCGGCGTGAGCTCGCACTCACAGAGCCCCAAATCTGAGATTTTAGCGACTCAGCTCACAAATATTTTGGGTACATTTCACCCAAAGGCTGCGTACCGGGTAACTAACCCAAACTAACGCTCCCCCATCTGCCGCGAAATGCCAGCGAAAATGCGGCGTTTACCGCCCTACTCTGCAAAGCCCCGGCCACCTTCTCAGCAGGCGAACAACACGCCCGGCACAGCACACAAAAGAGGGGCGGGCACCCTCAGGTGCCCTCCCCTCCATCGGCATTGTTAGGTTCGCACGCCTGACGCGTTAGCTCACCTTCTCCAGCGGCGCGTAACGCAGTAGCAAGCGCTTCTCTTCCGAACCGAAGCGAACTTTCGCCACAGTCTTATCGCCGCTACCCTCAACGGCGAGCACGCGACCCTCACCGAACTTGGTGTGGCGCACGGTATCACCGACCGCCAGACTCGGAATTTCCTTGCTCTGGTGCACGCGGGAACGCTTCGTCACCTTCGAGGAGGCAGCCGCCGCCAGCCCGTAGCTTGCCGAGCCGTTAATATCCGCGGTAGACGGCTCAGAGCGGCGTGCGGGGCGAGAATCGTAGGGGTCGTAGGAGCCACGCGAACTA
The DNA here is from genome assembly GCF_041432905.1 of Rothia sp. 27098_8_161. NCBI lineage: Bacteria > Bacillati > Actinomycetota > Actinomycetes > Micrococcales > Micrococcaceae > Rothia > Rothia sp. 27098_8_161. Next base: position 25,826 of record NZ_JAPWAL010000009.1, read on the forward strand.
CCGGAGCTGTAACCACCGGAACCGTAGCCGGAACGAGAACCACCCGAATAGCCGCCACCATACGAGCTACCGTAGGAGCTGCCGCCGTAGGAACCGCCACCGCGAGCGCCATACGCGCCCATACCGGAGGCACCAAAGCCCGAGAAACCGGCGGTACGCTTCCATTCGATGAGCTCCTCCGGAATTTCCTCCAGGAAGGGTGAAGGCGGGTTAAACTGGCTCTTACCCCACATGGTGCGGGTCTCAGAGCGGGTCAGGTACAGGCGCTCCATGGCGCGGGTCAGACCCACGTATGCCAGGCGGCGCTCCTCGCTCATTTCCTTCTCGTCGGTCAGGGCACGCTGATGCGGGAACAGGCCGTGCTCCATTCCGGTCAGGAACACCACCGGGAACTCCAGACCCTTGGCGGTGTGCAGGGTCATGAGGGTGACCATACCCTGTGCCTTCGCCTCAGCTGCCTCGGCAGCAATCTGCGCGGCGGAAGCGTTCTCACCCTCCACACTGGCGGGGCGGTTCGGGATCGAGTCGGCATCGGCGACCAGAGCCACGTGTTCAAGGAACTGCTCCAGGTCAGCGCCGGGGTTCTCGGTCTCGAACTCGACCATGGCGTCAAGCAGCTCGGAGAGGTTCTCCACGCGCGATTCGTCCTGAATGTCCTTGGAGGCACGCAAAGCTGCAAGGTACCCGGTCTGCTCCAGAACCGCTTCCAGGCAGGTTGCGGCGGGCTCGGTACGGGCAATCTGCGCCAAATCGTCCATGAGACGCACGAATTCGGCGTACTTCTTAATCGCGGCGGGGCCAAGGCCGGGGATTTCGGCTGCCTGGTGTGCGGCGGTGTAGAAGGAGATGCGGTTTGCACTCGCGTACTCCGCCACCACGGACTCAGACTTGGCACCGATACCGCGCTTGGGCTCGTTCAGGATGCGGCGTACGTTCACGTCGTCATCGGGGTTGCTCAGGGCGCGCAGGTACGCCAGGGCGTCCTTGATTTCCTTACGCTCGTAGAAGCGGGTACCACCGACCACGCGGTAGGGCAGGCCGGCACGCATGAGCATGTCCTCGAGGGTTCGGGACTGCGCGTTGGTGCGGTAAAAGATAGCGACGTCACCTGGCTGCACGCCGTGCTCATCGGCAAGGCGGTCAATTTCGCGGGTGATGTAGCGTGCCTCGGCGTGCTCGGATTCGGCGACGTAACCGATGATCTTCGCACCCGCGCCGGAGGCGGTCCACAGCTTCTTGGGGCGACGGTCGGGGTTGCGTTCGATGACCGCGTTCGCCGCGGAGAGGATGTTCTGCGTGGAACGGTAGTTCTGTTCCAGCAGAATCGTGTGGGCGTTCGGGTAGTCCTTCTCAAAGTCCGTGATATTGCGGATATCCGCACCACGGAAGGCGTAGATGGACTGGTCGGAGTCACCCACCACGGTCAGCTCGGCAGGGGGCACGGCGTCCGGGTAGGGGCCGCGGTCAGCCGGTGCCTTCGCATGGGCGCCAACCAGTTCACGCACCAGCTGGTACTGGGCGTGGTTGGTGTCCTGGTACTCATCTACGAGGACGTGGCGGAACTTGCGGCGATAGTAGTTCGCGATTTCGGGGAACTTCTTGAGCAAAAAGACGGTGCGGCCAATCAGGTCGTCAAAGTCGAGGGAATTGGCGGCACGCAGACGTTGCGTGTAGACGGTATAAATCTGCGAGATAGTCTTCTCGTATGGGTTATCGCTAGCCACGCGGGAGGCATACACTTCGGCGCTGACCAGCTCGTTCTTCAGCGCGGAGATGCGGTTGCCCACGGCCTTGGCGGTGAACTTCTTGGTGTCCAGGTTGAGCTCTTTAATGATCAGGCTCAGCAGGCGCTGCGAGTCGGTCGAATCGTAGATGGTGAAGGTGGACTTCAGACCCAGGGCGGCGGCCTCACGGCGCAGCACGCGCACGCAGAAGCTGTGGAAAGTAGAAATCCACATGTGCTTGGCGCGCGGGCCGACCAGCGCCTCAATACGTTCACGCATTTCGGCGGCAGCCTTGTTGGTGAATGTGATAGCGAGGATCTGGCCGGGGGTCGCGCGGTGGGTTGCGAGCAGGTAAGCGATGCGGTGGGTGAGCACGCGGGTCTTGCCGGAGCCGGCGCCCGCGACGATGAGCAGGGGCGAGCCAGAGTGCATCACGGCTTCTTCCTGCCGTTCATTGAGCCCGGCGGTGAGGGAGGCGGGGTCCACAGCGTTGAGGCTGTGGGTGCGTTCGTTATAGGGGTCAGCGGGGTCGAAGTCCTCGCCGTAGCCGCCGACACGGTAGGCGGGCGGCATGAAGTCACCGAGCGGATCTGCGGCGGTGAAGGCTGCGGGTGCGACGGGTACGTCCTGGGCGTGTGCCTCCATCATCGGAGCATCCATGGCAGGGGCGTGGTAGTCATCCTCGGCAGGAGGTACATCGTAGTAGGGGTCGAAGGGCGGCTCATCATCCACTACCGGTGCTGCGGGGATGACGAGTTCGGCGTCGAACAGACCGTCCTGTTCGGTGAAGGGCTGCTTCTGCTGCTCAGACTTGTCCCTCATCATCTACCTCACTGCATAGAATACACGTTCGATATTCCATGCTACCGCATTTGCTCCGCAGCTCCCACCCGTCTGCTTATTCGCCTCTCATCATTCGATCCATGATAAGAAAACCGCCCGCGCCTGCTAACGCAAGCGACGGGCGGTTTCTCGTACCGGCGCGATTGCCGGTTCTGTGTGCCCCCGAGACGATTCGAACGTCCGACACCTTCTTTAGGAGAGAAGTGCTCTATCCCCTGAGCTACGAGGGCGTACCAATCCAGTATAAAACACTCCACCCGCAGGTTGGCACAGTCTACCCAAGCCGTCAGCATCCACCGGTTGTCACGCCGCGCTATTCCCCTGTCCCAACCCGTGTTCGCCACCCGAAGACACCCGCTTCCGGCGGCAGAACCACTCCTACAATGTACAAATGAGCATCTACATTGACCCGCCCACCTGGCCCGCACACGGCACCGTCTTCTCACACCTCATCTCCGATGTCTCACTGACGGAACTGCACAAATTCGCCGCAGCTGGTGACATCAGTGAGCGCGCCTTCGACCGCGACCACTATGATGTTCCAGCACACCTCTACAAGGATCTAGTACGGGCAGGTGCGAAGGAACTCAGTGGCGCGCAGCTGACTCGCACGCTCATTGCGAGCGGTCTGCGGATTCCCCTGAAGGAGCGCCCCGAGAAGATTCGCCCACGTCTGCTTCGCGCCTGGGAGGCAGCATTTACTCCCCGCCTCACGCGCATGGAGGTTCCTGCCGAGCTGCGAGCTCAACTCATGGCGCAGGTGGTGGAACTGGGTGAGAGCATGCTTCATGCGTGGGAACAGCCGCACCGAGCCTACCACCACAGCGGGCACCTTTCACAGATGCTCACCGATCTGGACCGCCTCCACGCACATCGCGCCCAGGCAGGTTCTACCCCCCTGGCATTGATTCTGGCGGCGTGGTTCCACGACGCGGTCTATGAGGGCACACCGGGTGAGGATGAGCGCCGCAGCGAGCAGCTGGCGAGCGCCTCCCTGAAGCCGCTAGTTACCGCGGGTCTACTCACCGAGCACGAGCTGCAGATGGTAAGCCTTCTGGTGCGCGCCACGGCAACCCACAAGCTTCCCAAGTCTGCCGATCTACCGGCGGGCTATGAACCGGCCGATATTGAGCTCTTCCTCGATGCCGATATGGCTATCCTGGCAGCTGATTCGGCACGCTACCGCCGTTACCTGCGCGGAGTGCGTAGCGAGTACTCCCATTTTGACGATGAGGCGTTCCGTACCGGTCGTACGACCTTCCTGCGTTCCATCCTGGGCCGCGAGCGCATCTTCCTCTCCGAACAGGCTCTACAGCTCTGGGAGGAGCCCGCGCAGGCTAATCTGCGTGCTGAGCTCAGCGAGTGGGAGCAGGAGCCGCAGAGGCTTCTGCAAGCTCTGATATCCTAGCCGCATACAGCTGAGAATGCACCCACGTTAAGATGCACTCTCGACGGTATTGTCACGGAATCTCTCGGGTATGCAAATGGCGCCCACCCCATATGGGGTGGGCGCCATTTTGAAGTATGTTGGGCTAGACCCAGCTCTTATGCGCTAAGGCTTAGAGAGCGGTGTAGTAGCCGTCAACGGACATCCAGGAGGTGGGGTGTACCAGGGTACCGTTGGTGGGGTTCAGAGCGGAAATCATCTTGCCGTTGCCCAGGTAGATACCAACGTGGCTGTAGCCGTTCTGGAAGACGATGTCGCCGGGCTGGGGGTTAGCGGTCGGGCGCAGCTCGTTCTTCATTGCGTAGGTGAAAGCGGTCAGCTTGATGCCGTGCTGAGCAAAAACCCAGGAGGTGAAGCCGGAGCAGTCCCATGCACCGAAGGTCTTGCCGCCCCAAACGTATGCGCCACCCAGTCCGCTCATTGCGGTTGCAACGATTGCATCGCGAGATGCGTTACCGGTGGAAGCGGAGGAAGCTGCGGGTGCCGGAGCTGCAGCGGGTGCAACGTAAGCCTGCTGGTTCTCAGCCTGGGGTGCAACATAGGTGGTTGCGGGGGTGTTGTAGCTGGTGTAATCAAACTCGTAGTTGGTGTAGTCGTAGGACAGATCAGCAGCAGCCGGAATCTGTGCGAATGCGTTCGCGGGAACGGTTGCGCCGAGCAGGAGTGCGCCTGCAGCAATGGTTGCACCTGCGGTACGTACGATCTTCTTAGCCATTGGTAATTCCTCCATTGCCTGACGAGGTGAGCTGTCGGACTCGAGCATGGATTCGCTCGGCCACCGAAGTGACTTAGCCCCGAGGCTTCTCGATTGAGAAGCCGTATCCCAGCTTGGGGATTGGGTCCCCCGCTTCTGCCATATTGGGTAGACGTTACATCGAAGCGTTGGCAGAACTCAGCGGAACCGCTTCGGCGGTGCCCTCTTACGATGAGGATTTTGGCACAAATCGAGAATACACAGAAAACTCCCAGTTGTCACCTCATTTGGACTTAAATTTTGAGCTTTCTCCCCCGGTGGAACGGAGCGAGTTTGGGCGGTCAGAACCCCGCTTATTTGCGGGCAATTAATTAATTTAAGGCATTTGACTAGGTATTTCACAAGGATACACATTCGCTTTTAACGCACCACCGCACCTTAAGGACGTGGTTCAAAACTCATAAAAATGAACCTCGTCTCTTAAGGTTTTACCCCCCATTACCCACCCAGAAACCGGCTTGTCCCTCAGTTTCAACTTCAGATTTAAGCGAAAACTACGAAAAATGCACTCAAGCACAGCTGCCAAAGAGTTATGAGAGGAGTATATGCTCGCTCACGCGAGAGTGGTCTGCACCACTGATACACGCCGTTTAATTCACCTTTTGTAGCCCGAATACGCCGCATTCCTCCGCTTTTGCCCATTTCTTCCCGTATATACGGCGTTTTGCGCCAATTATTGAGCTAAATCGTCACTATCTAGACAAAGTCAGTTCTCGGGAAGCAACGGCACAAAAAACGATGGTACCGCCTCCTCAAGTAAGAAGGCGATACCACCGTTTAAAGCGTGAAGCGGGTTAGTAGACTCTCAAAACTGGAGCTTAGAGGCTGCCACCGCGCTTGACCACAATTGCGTTTGCCACGTCCATATCCAGGGAGAGGGTGTCCTCTTCACCATCGGCGTGAACAATCACATCATTGTTCTGGCCAGCAACCACGGACACCGAAGCGCCGTAGACAATACCTGCGTCAGCCAGCAGTTTCAGCAGCTCAACGTCAGTCTGAATGGACTCGGGGAAGCGAGAAACGGTGAAACGATCCTCGGGACCGGAGTCACGTGCAGCCAGGGACATGGGTACGGTGCGCTCGTCATTCTTCTCGCTAGTATGACCCAAATACTCCAGGCCGGGGATAGCGTTACCGTACGGGGAGAACTTGGGGTCCTTGAGCATCTCCAGGATGCGCTTCTCCACCTTGTCACTCATGACATGCTCCCAGCGGCATGCCTCTTCGTGCACGTACTCAAGTTCCAGACCAATAATATCGGAGAGCAGGCGCTCAGCTAGGCGGTGCTTACGCATCACCTCAACAGCCTTGTGGCGACCTTCCTCAGTCAGTTCGAGGTGGCGATCCGGCTCAACTGTGAGCAGGCCGTGCTTCTCCATACGCGCCACAGTCTGGGAAACGGTCGGGCCGGAGTGCTCGAGTCGTTCAGCGATGCGCGCACGCATGGGGACAATGCCCTCTTCCTCCAGTTCGAGGATGGTGCGCAAATACATCTCTGTAGTATCGATGAGGTCTGTCATATATCTCTCCCAGCTATCACCACAACAGTGCTTAGATAGCACTGCCTAAGTCGTTACTTATTCAATAATCTATTATGTACTTTTTCAGCGGCTTTTGCCACGGCTTAAGTCATTGAGTCGCCCAACAATAACCATTGGACGACTCAATACAACACCTTATATATACATTTTGTTATCCCACCCTTTATTAAGAGGAGTGGATCGTAGGCTCTACTCTGCGGACTCAGCCTCGGCAATTTCCTCCGCAGCAGAAGCGTTCTGCGTGGTTTCCTTCTCCGCCGAGTTGTTCTCTACGGGCTCACCGGACTCAGCAGATTCCTCAGTAGTTGCATCAGATTCTGCGTTCTCCTGCGCGGCGTTCTCCTCCAGGTCTTCCGGGCGAACGCGGTCAGCCCACGGAACCCAATCTGGCGCGATGAGCGCATCATCACCGGGCAGCAGGCCTACCTCACAGATCGTTGCCACGCGGGAGCGAGGCGCACGCGAGAGGGTCGCAAACCAGAACCAGCCACGGTAACCGGGCAGGGTGCACTCAAACAGGTGAGTGCTCAAGCGCTCTTCCTCGGCGCGCACATGGTGAACCAGACCGATAGCGTGTGCAGGGGCGATTTCTCGCACACCCTGCAGTGCTACATCCTTAGCGGCGGCAAGAATCTCATCCACCTTAGAGGTGCGGCGCAGCTTGTGCGGAACACCCAGGGAGGGGGCCCCTACCTCTTCATCCAGCGGGGTGAAGGGGTCGGGGGTGGAATCTTCGTCCTGTTCAGTTTCTTCGGCAGCGGATTCCTCGGAAGTAGATTCTTTCGCAGGCGTCCCAGCCACCTCAGGCTCCTCAGCGTTCACGGAGGGCTGAGTCTCAGCAGGTACAGCGCTACCCTCGTCAGTACTCTCAGACGCGGCAGAAGGCACAGCGGACTCTGCGGGCGCGTTAGTAGCGGGTGTAGTTTCGGGGAGCAGTTCAATAACCTGTTCAGACATACCCCTATTAAAGCATCTCGGGTGCACAAACAGTGTGGCCGCTCCCCCAAGCTTCACATACACTGTGAATTTGGGTGAATTTGGGTCTCAAACCGCTAAATCTGGGGATTCGCCCACGAACAGCTATGTGTGAGCTGATACCGTTAAATCCATGAGTAATGAACCCGCACAGGACAAGCACAACACTGCAGAGCAGACCCCTATATCCCTGCCCTATGCCGGAGCCATCCGCTGGCTCGGTGCAGGCGGCGCGATTCTCGCCCTGCTTTGTCTGCTCACCGGAGTTGCCATGCTCGTGATGAAGTGGGTTGGGGCAACGCCGCCCGCCCTCATGAGCCAGATTCCGCTGGTCCTCCTACCCGTCGCTTTTATTGCACTCATGGCTGCACTGTTCTTGTCGGTCATGCGCCGCAACAAGGCATAGAGATTCGAGCCTCAAGCTCACACGCATCATTCACTTATCAAGTACAGCCTGCCATTCAGAGAGAAAGATAGAGTATGTCTGCTGAAGCAAAACTCCTAGTCGTCGATGACGAGTTCAACATTCTTGAATTGCTCGCCACCTCCCTGCGTTTTGCCGGTTTTGAAGTAGTTACCGCCGGTAACGGCCGCGAAGCCCTCGAAAAGGCACACGCCGAAAACCCCGACCTCATTGTCCTGGACGTCATGATGCCCGGCATGGACGGTTTCGAGGTGACCCGCCGCCTACGCGAAAACGGCACCACCACCCCCGTACTCTTCTTGACGGCGAAGGACGCCACCGAAGACAAGGTAACCGGTCTGGGTGTCGGCGGCGACGACTACGTCACCAAGCCCTTCTCTCTCGACGAGGTGATTGCCCGCATCCACGCCATTCTACGCCGTAGCCGCAGTATCCAGGATGAGGATGATGCTGTACTGCGCGTTGATGCCCTCAGCCTGAACGTGGACACCCACGAAGTGTTCCTCGATGACGAAGAGATTGACCTCTCCCCCACCGAGTTCAACCTGCTACACTACCTGATGCTCAACGCCAACCGCGTACTGTCCAAGGCGCAGATTCTCGAACACGTGTGGGAGTACGACTTCAATGGCGACTCCTCCATCGTTGAGTCCTATATTTCCTACCTACGCCGCAAGATTGACAACAACCGTGAAAACCACGAGCCGCTCATCCACACCAAGCGCGGTGTGGGCTATATGATTCGCGGTTCTCGAGGCTAACGTGGCGCTCAAACCCCTCGACCGGATTCCCCAGTCTCTCTCCCTTCGCACCCAGCTGGTGCTCATCACTTCCATGCTCATCGCCCTCTCCATTGCGGTGACGAGCCTGGTTGCGATTTCCGCTCTGCGCGCCCAGATGGTGCATCAGTTGGACGAAGAGATGAAAAGCAGCGCCCCTTCACTCGTGCAGCTGGCGACCGTACGCCCCTCCGGCAATCAGGAACAATCCCTGAGCACCTACCGCCTGTACCTGCTCGATAAGGATGGCAACGTACTGTACTCGCTCAAATCTGAGGACAGCGAACAGTTCAGCGAGCCGGTGCTGCAGGGCTGGACCGAAGAGAAGGTTCGCAAGCAAAACGAGGAGGCGGTCACCGTCAACTCGATGGGCAGCTCCTCCGATTGGCGTGTGCTCGCCGTGCCCATTGTAGCCAACGACACGTCAGGTCTGTCGGAGGAGGCCTCCCTCATCATTGCCATGCCGCTGAAGCAAACGAACCAGGTGGTCGCCCTCGTGGGTGTGCTGACCTTTGCATTTGGTTTGGCAACTCTCGCCTCCGCAATTGCGATGACCTGGGTAATTGTGACCCGCACCTTCGAGCCGCTGGCTCGCGTGGAGCAGACCGCCGCCAAGATTGCTGCCGGTGACCTCTCTCAGCGTATTGAGGACTACAACCCCAGCAATGAGATTGGTAACCTCGCGGTTTCACTGAACACGATGCTCACCCAGATTGAAATGCTCTTCAAAGCCCGCGAGAAGAGCGAAGCCAAAATGCGCCGGTTCGTGGGTGACGCTTCGCATGAGCTACGCACCCCGCTGGTCAGTATTCGAGGCTACTCAGAGCTGTACCGTCAGGGCGCGCTACCGACCGATGAAGCTGTCGCTACCGCGATGAGCCGCATCGAATCGGAGTCCAAGCGTATGGGCCAGCTCGTAGAAGACCTACTGACCCTGGCACGTATTGATGAGCGCCGCGAATCCAAACTGGCGCCCTTCGACCTGTTCAATCTTGCGGTGGACGCTAGTAACGACGCCTACGCTACGGCACCCGATCGTGTAGTGTCCCTGGTGGGCCTGAACGAAGAGGTTGCGCCGACCTCCGCAACCGTGCTCGGTGACGAATCACGTCTGCGTCAGGTGGTGGCGAACCTACTGACCAATGCCATGCGCTACACCCCCAACGGTTCTCCCCTGGAGATTGCGGTGGGCGTGCGCGAAGAGGTTCCCGGTTTCCCACTGTCCGTGATGGAGGTGCGCGACCACGGCCCCGGTATTCACGGCGAGGACCGTGAGCGCGTCTTCGAGCGTTTCTACCGCACCGATACTTCACGTTCGCGTGAGACCGGTGGTACGGGTCTGGGCCTGTCCATTGTGGCTGCGATTATTGAGCAGCATGAGGGCAGGATTCATATTGAAGAGACCGATGGTGGCGGTGCTACCTTCGTGATTTCTTTGCAGTTCTATCCGCCGCCTGTCTCGGACGATCAGCTGATGAAGTAACACTGACGCATAAACCCCCGGATTGTAGACCTTGAGTGTTCTACGATTCGGGGGTTTTGGTGTGCCCTGCAGGTGGGACTATATCGCGGCGAGGCGATAACTCTCGGTGGTGTGAGTGAGGAGAAGATACGAGGCTCAAGAACAGCAGGTCAATCTAGCGTACGTCATGGCGGCGTCATTTTCAGGAGGGTTTTCGATTTTTTCGAGATACTGGAGTGAATCTGGCGGGTTTATCCACAGATTTATCGAAACATCATTTTTCATATCATTTGATACATTTTGAAGGATATATTGATAACAAGCTTCCGGTCAGGAACTCAACTCTTCCAGAGATCCAAAGCCCAAGCACCATCACGGGGCAACCGCCCCACCCATCTCACATATCTCAAAGGAGAAAAACCATGGCACAGTTCAATGTCGATTCCGAAGTCATCGCAGCCAAGAGCGCACAGGCACGATCCTACGTCGCATCCATCACCGCAGACGTCAACGGTATGACCTCATCCCTACACGACCTGCAGAGCTCCTGGACCGGCTCTGCATCCGCTAACTTCCAGGGTGTTCTGGACCAGTGGCACGCAACCCAGCGCCAAGTCGAAGCGTCCATCACCCAGATCAACGAGGCACTTACCCGCGCAGGTATGAACTACGCAGACACCGAGCAGGCTAACGCCTCCATGTTCGTCGGCTAAGAGGTCAGGGCAATAAGCCCAGAAGCCCACCCGCAGGCAGGCGGGTAGATCGGGCGGCTAAAAGGTCCCGACCGCACGGCACACCGCCCGCCAGACTCACTAGAAGTCGGCGAACATTGAGAAAAGCCCCACCGCATCCTCGCAAGTGAGGATGCGGTGGGGCTTTATTGCACGAAAATCTTTGGATCCAAGAGCCCAATCCTTAGGAGCCGAGCGTTAGGAGTTCAGCTTTAGGAGGCGGGGGTCTCCTGGCGGAAACGCAGACGCCACAGGCCGCGCTCAGCGTCGTAATGCCAGATGCTCGAACGGCTCACGCGGCCGCGTGCGGTGGCAACCGCCGCCATGACCAGCACACTAGAAGTATCCAACACCTGCACACCTTGCTTGAGCGGGGCACCCTGCTGGGTGAAGGCGCGTTCGCGGTACTGCAGCACCGAGGAGCGGGACACCGACTTGCCGGTGGCGGTCACCCATACCAGACGCTCGTGCAGCATAGACTCCAGCTGCGCCGCCTCCATAACGGAGCCGCGGCTTTCGAGTAGCTGTTCTGTGGTGGCGGCCTCCTCAGGGTTCAACGCAAGCGCGGCGGGAGCAGGATCAGCGGGCGCGGGTGCAGATGGATGGGTACGCGCAACAGGCTGAGCGGACTCTACGGTCTGTGCGGGTATCGCGGCTGGCTCTATGGCAGGCTCTGCCGCCTGATTTTCTGCGTGTTCTTCCGTCTCACCTAGAAGTTCCGCCGGGTCAACATCATTCGGGTCCAAGCCCGCGAACTCTTCCAGGCCGGTCAGGTCATCCTCTTCTTCCATCTGCGCGCCATTGGATGCCTGCTGAGCGGTCTCCTGTTGGTGCGCCAGTGCCTTTGCATCACGCTCAGCGGCACGCTCTGCCGCGAGCGCCAACTGTTCCTTACGGGCGCGGACCGCTTCCGGATCGGGGGCATTCATCGCGGATGCAGGGCGCAGCAGACCGGACAGGCGCAGGCTCTCCATACCGCGCTGGGCGTTCTCAATCTCGGCTGCGGTGAATTCCTGTACAGGCAGGTGGGCATTCGCAGAAGACTCAGAGGGTGCCGAATCAGAGAGAGCAATGTCAGAAAGTGCAGGTTCCGCAGTCGGAGCATTCACAATCGGGGCTTCAACAGCCGGAACATCAACAGCCGGAGCCTCTACAGGCTTAGCCGCAGTAGCGGGTTCAGCAGAGGCTCCAAAGCCGGGACCGTGCGCGGGCTCGCGGCCCTCCTGGTAGGCGCGGGCAGCACCATTTGCCAGGGAGTCCGCCTTCTCGTTGAGCTCGTGACCCGCATGGCCCTTCACCCAAATAAACTCGTAATCGCGGCCGGTCAGCGCCTGATCTAGCGCCTCCAGAAGCTCGCGGTTGAGTACGGGCTTGCCGTCAGACTTCTTCCAGCCCTTCTTCTTCCAGCCGGGCATCCACTTGGTCAGCGAGTTAATGACGTACTGGCTATCGCAGTACACGCGCAGCTTCGCCTCCGGGCGGGATGCGGTTGCCTCGAACAGGTCCAGAACAGCCTTGAGCTCACCCATGTTGTTGGTGCCGTGCGTCCAGCCGCCGCTCGCCCAGTGGTCGTTATCGATATACCATGCCCAGCCCGCCGGTCCGGGGTTGCCCAGCGCCGAGCCGTCTGCGGCGGCAATAATCTCTTGCGTGCTGTTCACGGTACCTTCTTTCTGCGCCGCTGCTCTATCGTGCGGGCGGCTGTCCGTAATGATGTCTGAGATGACTTTACCGCACCGGCGGCGAGGGTGCGTAGCGCGCAGTTACAGCTGTGGACAACCTCATGCTACCTCGTAGCGCCATTTGCCGTAATGCCGGGCGGGTACACTAAACCTATGAGCTATTCTGCCCCCAAAACACCCAGCGCACAGCACCCGGAGCTCCCTACCGCCCGTCCGAGCGAGCGTGTGCAGATTTTCGCTCTTCTCACCCGCACGATGTACGGTTCCCTGCGTTTTAGCTGGTTGAGCTACCTGGGTCTTGCTGAGCAACAGCATGCGGCGCAGTTGCCGACCTCCACGGCGGCAGTTAGCTATCTGAGCACTCAGGCGCTCATGCGCGCTATGGCGGCGGCTCGTCTGGATGTGCCTTCGAGTGCCGCCTCTGAGATCGAGGTGGATCGTTCCTGTGCCCTGTGCACCAGCGGCAAGAAGCACGGTAAGCCGCGTATTGCGGGCGTGAATTTCAATATGTCGCAGGTGAATCCGCTGGTGGTTGGTGCGTTTAGCCGTAACACCTCGGCAGTACTTGGCGTGGATGTTGAGACCCTGGATGCGCGCCTGTTCTCCGGTTTTGCGCGTCTGGCACTCTCAAATGAAGAACGTGCGTTCTATGAGCGGGTGGCGCAGGAACGCCCAGCACCCGTACTGCATCTGCTTTCTGTGGCGCTGTGGACCGCTAAGGAGGCGGTGCTCAAGGCAACCGGTCACGGCCTGAGCGTGGTGCCCTCCCTGGTTCGAGTGCAGCTCACCGATGAGCTGCTGGATGCGCTCGAGCTTGCCATGAACGAGGAGGTTCCGGGGGATCTTCTGGACAGTGACGTTCCCGAGCCGGCTGCCCTGCGTGTGCTGACCCAGGACAGGTTTGCCACCCAAGCGACCTTTAGCGCCCCCCAGGGCGGCAATCAGGGCGGCAAAGCTATCGAGCGAAACTTTAGCCTGCAGTGGGTTCCCGTGGCACTGCCCGACGCGGAGAACCCCGAGCACACGCAGAAGATGCTCATCGCCCTGGCGGTGGAGAGCCCGACCGAGGGTGAGCCCGCGCAGGTTGAGGCTCAGCTTCTGCCGGTGGCTACTCCCCTGGAACTCAAGCGCCTGCTCACCGATTAGCCACGCTCATTCCCCTAACAATTTATACAACGACTGAACGCGCCCGCCATGCCAGCGAGCGCGTTCAGTCGTTGTATTCTGCTGTTTTCTTCAGCCGTTGTATTCTGCCTCGTCAAGGCGTTCAAGGCAGACCCTACGGGGTATCTTCACCCAGGGTATCCACGCCCAGGGCGCAGCCGAAGCTACCGAGCTTCGTGCCGGTCTCCGTATGTTCCAGCTCCGGATCGGACTCAGCCACAATACCCGCGCCGGCGTACAGCACCACCTCATCTGGGCTGACCTGGGCGCAGCGCAACACCAGCGCCCACTCGCCATTGCCCTCAGCATCCATGTAGCCGACCAGACCGCCAAAGTAGCGGCGATCAAAAGACTCCAGCTCACGAATCATCTGCAGAGCCTTCTGAGTGGGTGCGCCACAAATCGCGGGAGTCGGGTGAATCGCGCGGGCACCGTCCAGGCAGGTCAACCCCTCCTTCAGCACGCCGTCAATGGGGGTTGCCAGGTGCCAAAGCTGAGGGGTCTGCAGCAGCGAGGGCACCTGCGGCACGTTCAGCTCCTCGGCGATGGGTGCCAGGCGTTCGGCAATATCGTTGATGACGTAGGCATGCTCGTCGCGGTCCTTCGGCGAGGCAAACAGGCGGTCACGAATCGCCTCATCCTCGGTGCTACCGGGCTCGGCAATGCGCGGGGCGCTACCGGCAAGCGGGTGGGTCTTGAAGGCGCGACCCTCGGTGCGGAACACCAGCTCCGGGGAGGCGCCCATCAGGTAGCTTCCGCTCATGCCACGCTCGCCCTCGGGCAGGCGCACCGCAAAGTTGAATGCGGAACGCTGCTGGGCGCGCAGGTTGTTATACAGCGCCTCCAGGTTGAGGGCACCGGGTGCGTAGCGGGCACGCAGAATACGAGAAAGCACAATCTTGCTCAGCTCACCCGTCTTCATGCGCTCCACGGCGGTCGCCACGGCGGCACGGAACCGGTCGTTCTGCCGGCCGGTGACAGATACCGGCTCGGCAAGCGCCACAGTCTGCTCGGGGACCGGTACCTGCTGCTCCTCCAAGCGTTCGGGCACGAAGAGGTAGGCGGGCATATCCGGGTCAAAAGGAATCAGGCCCACGACGGCACTACCGGCGCGTTTCGCCTCGTCCAGGGCATTATCGAAGGTGACAGGGGTCATCGCACCGGATGCGCGCAAGATGCGGGTGCCGGTGGCAAAGATAAAGTCGGGAAGGTTCGTCATCGTACTTCTATCAGTGGTGTGTGAGTTCGCGCCGGAAGCACATAGAGTACAGTGCAGGCGCGGGTATATTGCGGTCACATCAGTGCCGCTAGAGGGTCGCACCGCCGTCGGCGACAATCTCCTGCATGGTGATGTGGCGTGATGCCTCAGAAATGAGGAAAGCATTCACCGAGGCAATATCCGTTGGATCAGCAATACGGCGCAGCGGAATGCCCAGGCGGAAGGTCTCCGGGTTGCCGGCAACCGGTAGAGCAGAACGGTCCTCCCCCTCCCAGGCGTCAGTCACCATGGGGGTTCGGGTGGTGCCGGGGCAGACCGAGTTCACACGAATACCGTGCGCGGCAAGTTGCAGACCGAAGCTGGAACTCACGCGTGCCGCCGACGCCTTGGACGCACCGTAGGCGCCAAACTCCGCACGGGGTACACGCGCCGCATTGGAGGCGACCGTCACCAGGGAGCGGCTATTCGCCGGGTCGCTCTCCTGCTGGTCAATCATGATGCGTGCGAATTCGCGCAGGCACAGGAACACGCCGTCGGAGTTGACCGCGTGCAGGCGCTTCCAGGTGTCAAAACTGGTTTCCAGCAGTGGCTGGCTGTGGGCGATACCCGCGGCGAGCACCGCACCGGTGATGGGTTCGTCGAGTGCCGCCACGGCTTCTGCGAGGGTGGTAACGGACTCTTCGCTGGTAACGTCTACGGCACGGTAGCGGAAGATAGCGTCCCCGTAGGTAGCGAAAGAGGCAATGGGTTGCTGTGCAAGGTCCGCCGCAAATACCGAATAACCGTTCTTAATGAGCTGGTGGACAGTTGCCTCACCAATACCGCCGTTTGCACCGGTCACAATAACCCAGCTCATGCGTGCGCCTCCTCAGCGGTCTGTAGGTCGGCGAGTACATCGGCGGTATTCAGCACCCGGGCGCAACGGCCCGAAGCGTACTCGCACGCCATGCGGTGCTCACCTTCCGAGAAGTCAGCGAGCGCATCGGCAACCATAAACGGCTGAATATCACGCATGAACGCTTCCAGCGCGGTGGTCAGGCAGCCAATGTGTGCATACACGCCGCCGATAATGAGCTGGTCGCGACCGGACTCCTTGAGCATGTCCTCGAAGGGGCTGCGCACGAATGCGGAGTAGCGCCACTTGGTCAGCATGGTGTCGCGGCCGGTAGGTGCAAGTGCGTCGAGCACGCGGGCGGACTCGTCATTCTGCAGGCCGTCGCCCCAGAAGTCGATGAGCAGGCGGCGGTCTTCGGGGTTTTGGCGCGGCGGCTGCGCGGTGTAGTAGACGGGGATTCCAGTAGCGTGGGCGGCGTCAATGAGACTGCGCAGATTCCGAATAGCAACGTTGATTTGGGCGTCCGGGTTAGCGTTGCCCTCACCCAGATCAGCTCCTTCGAAGGCTTGCACGAAGTGTACCTGCATGTCGTGCACAAGCAGTACAGCGCGGCTGGGGTCTACAGTCCAGCTCACGCGGTTGCTGTGTTCACGGTCAACGTAGGTGTAGGGCTTGATTTTGGGCAGTGCCATGATTCTCCCGGTTCGTGCCTATGGTTTTCGGTTGTATGCGCGGCGCAGGCGGTGCACTGTGGCGGGCGTAGTAGCGAGTGGGAGTCTCCTCCGATCCCTCTCACATCCCCCAAATCAGTGAGCTTGCGCTTATCTCATAACCATCTTAGGGCATGCTTAGCTACAAGGTATATCTGAGCCTTAACAAAAATGCTTCCCCACCCGCACCCCCGTTGACAGCACAACGGGTGGAACGGGCAGGGAAGCACTCAGACAAGCAGAAACACTATACGAACCGCGAATCCAGACGCGATTCTAGTTCAACTAGTTCACGGGCACCGCGACGGCAAGAACCTCATTCAGGCCCTCAGTGATTGAGGGATGAGTGTAAATCTCATCGCGCAGCTGCGAAGCAGTAATGCCGTGGCGCATCGCCAGAGCCACCAGGTTAATAACCTCCATGGACTCAATGACCAACAGCTGGGCACCCAGAATCTGGTCGCTCTGCGCGTCAATCACAAGCTTCATGATGCCGCGCGGGTTCTCCTGGGTCTTCGCACGCGGCATCGCAGCAATTGCAGCAACCGGCTTCGAAGCGACCTTCACCTTGTGGCCAGCCTCGATTGCCTCACGCTCAGTCAGACCCACGGAGGACAGCGGCGGGTTCATGTAGATGGTTGCAGCCACTGCCTTACGGTCCTTAGTGGAGCGGGAACCGTCACCAACCAGCTGGGAAAGCACCACGCGGTAGTCATCCATGGAGATGTAGGTGAACTGCGGGCCGCCGTTCACGTCACCGAGCGCGAAAATGTTCGGCACGGTGGTTCGCAGGTGTTCATCCACGACGATTGCGCCGCGGTCGTTGGTTTCGATGCTGGTGTTCTCCAGCCCCAGACCCTCGGTGGCGGGTTTGCGGCCGGTCGCGACCATCACGTAGTCCACCTCCAGCTCCTGAGTAGCACCCTCGGAGTCGAGGTAGGTCACGGTCACCGAGTCAGCGCCGTCTTTGAAGGACTGCACACGTACGCCGGTGTGAGCGGTAATATCCTGATCTGCAATAATCTCGCGGGCAACCTGGGCAACGTCCTCATCGTAGCGGCCGAAGAGGGCGGGTACGCCGTCAAGAATGGTCACCTCAGTGCCGTAGGAGGAGAAAATACCGGCGAATTCAACACCGATGGGGCCGCCACCGATAATGCCCAGGCGCTTGGGGCGCGGGGTGAGCTTCTGCAGCTCGGTGGAGGTGAGCACACGCTCAGATTCGCGGATACCCTCAATCGGCGGGATAACCGACACGGCACCGGTGTTGATGATGAAATAGTCGGCGGTAACACGCAGGGTGTCCTCGCCCGCAGTGACCTCAACCTCGGTGTCGGAGATGAAATGTGCGTGACCGTCAATGAGCTTAGCGGTCTCGTTGGAGAGCAGGATCTCGCGGTTCTTGGCGCGCATCATGCCGGTCAGCTTGTCGCGGAAGACCACGGCGGATTCGTAAGCGGCGTCTGCTTCTTCAAGGGTGTGGTCACCGCTGGCGCGGAACTCGTCGGCGCGGTGCACGAGCGCCTTGGTGGGTACGCAACCGATGTTGATGCAGGTGCCGCCGTACATGCCGGTGGACTGTTCGATGAGGGCAACGTTCTTGCCGGTCTTGGCGTATGCGCCGGCGAGGGTCTTGCCGCCCTTGCCGAAGCCGATGACGACCATGTCAAAGTGCAACTGAGCGGGGGTGGTCATGATATTCTCCTGTGAAATTTAGATGATGATGTCTTCACAAAGTTCAACAGGAAGAAATGAGTATTATTCCCGCGCTCCATATTTTTCTCCCCCCTCAACCACCGCTAGGACATAAATAAAGCCCCCATCGCACTGCACAGGACGCACCGCACAGGACGGTAGGGGCTTCACAGGAGGTGGCTAGCTCAGGAAGTTCAGCAGGTCCTCAGCGAACTCATCTGCGTACTGGAAGAGTGCGCCGTGACCGGAACGGCGGTACATCTTCAGCTCGCTCTGCGCAACCTTGCGGTGCATATCGTAGGAGTTGACGCTGGGCACCATCATGTCGGTTTCACCGTTGACGATGAGGGTGGGCTGGGCAATGTATGCCATATCGTCCTGCTGCTGCTTGCCCCAGCGGCGGATAGCCACCAGCTGACGCAGGAATCCGATAACCTTCATCGGGGTACCGCGGTGCGCCTCGGTGCGGGCACCCATACGGTCCAGTACTCGCTGCGCCTCAATACCGCCCTGTGCGTCGTGGGTGTAGAAAATGTAGCGCTTCGGGTTGATCTTCTCGCGGGCTGCACGCGCCATGTAGCCGAAGGTAGTTCCGGTGACGGCATCAATTCCAGCGCCACCGCGCGGGCCGGTGCCAACCAGCACCAGGCGGTTGACGAGGGCGGGGTAGGCGCGTACAACTTCCTGAACGATCATGCCGCCCATGGACAGGCCCAGCAGGTTGACCTTCTGGTAGCCGAGGGCCTGAATAATTTCTGCTGCCTGATGAGCCATACCGGGGATAGTGGTCGCAACAGAACCTTCGCTAGAACCCACGCCGGGCAGATCCATCACGATTACGTGCTGGCGCTCAGCGAGCAGGTCAAGTAGTTTGGGGTCCCAGTCGTCCATAGTGGCGGCGAGGTGCACGAGCATAACCAACGGAATGTCTGAGTTGCCTTCTCCGAGTTCTCGGTAGGCAATCTCCTGGTTATTAACGGTGGTGTAGCGGGTGGGAGTTTCGAGGTAAGACATGATTCTTCTTTTCGTTGAGTGGGGCGCTTAGGAGGCGAAGGAGATAACGGTCTTGCCGTTGGAGCGGTCGTTAGCGACCTTGTCCAGGGCCGCATTGACGTCTTCGAAGGGGAAGACAGTATCGATGGAGGGCTTAATCTGACGCTCAGCGAAGATGTCAGCAACCTGCTGCAGCTGCGCGCCGTTAGATTCGACGAAGATGAAGTGGTAGGTCACGCCGTACTTCTGCGCCTTGCGGTCCATGGTGCGACCTGCCGCACCGAAGAGCAGCTGCTTCCAGAAGGGCATGCCCATGCGCTGTGCGAATGCCTTGTTGGGCATGCCGCGCAGGGAGACGAGCTGACCGCCGGGCGCCATGATGCTCATCTGCTTTTCAGTCTCGTCGCCGCCGAGGGTGTCGAGCACGTAGTCGATACCGCTGAGGGTTTCAGCGTAGTTTTCGGTCTTGTAGTCGATGAAGCGGTCAGCGCCAAGACCCAGCACGCGCTCCTTACCGGAGGCGCTACCGTTAGTGATGACGGTCAGGCCCTTTGCCTTTGCCAGGGGAATTGCCATGGCACCCACGCCGCCGGTACCGCCGGAGATGAAGATGGTCTTGCCGGGCTGGGCACCCATCAGGTCGAATGCCTGCATGACGGTCAGGGCGGTCAGGGGAACGCCTGCCGCTTCTTCGTCGCTGAGGTATTCGGGTACGCGTGCCAGGGCGGCCGCATCCACGGCTACGTATTCTGCGAAAGCGCCGATGCTGTTCAGCGGCAGGCGGGCGAAGACGCGCTCGCCGACCTTGAAGGAGGTGACGCCTTCACCGAGGGCTTCTACGCGGCCGACGATTTCGTTGCCTGCAATCTGAGGCAGTGTGTAGGGGGTGATGAGCTTGACTTCACCGCGGGAAATCATGTTGTCGAGGGGGTTGACGCCTGCGGTGCTGATCTTGACGAGTACCTGCTGTGCGCCGGGGCGGGGTGCGGGTACATCGGTGACGGTGAGGGCGATGTTGTTCTTGTTGTAAGAAACGATCTGTGCTGCCTTCATGGGGTGTCCTTTCGGGTGTGGTGTTATTCGGTAAGTTCTAGTGCCGGGTTTAGCCGTGTTTGAGCCGGTTATGCGGGAGGGGTTTTTCCTGCCGCGGTGTAGAGGTTTGTGATGACGTTGCGCAGGCTTCGCTGCGCAAGGTCTTGAGCCAGCTTAGTTTGGGTTTCCTCGAAGATGGGGTTGACCGCCTGGAGGATGTGGGCGCCGACCGGGCATTCTTCGTTCGCGTTGTGGTGCGTGTGGAAGAGGTTGATGCTGCTGCTTTCCTGGACGGCGAGGTAGATGTCGAGGAGGCTAATGTTCTCTGCCGAGCGGGTGAGCTGGTAGCCGGGTTTGCCGCGCTGGGAGCTGAGGATGTCTGCCTTTTTGAGAAGGGTGATGATTTTGCGAATGTAACTGGCGTTGGTGCCGACGCTACGCGCGAGGTCTTCAGAGCTGAGCGTTTTTTCGCTTTCGCTGATCATCGTTAGGACGTGTAGTGCTACCGAGAATTTGGTGTCCATGTCCCCTCCTGGGTTGTGTGCCGCATACCTTAGTTGTATCCGTATCGGATACAAGTACAACTATGGCAGTAAAAGCTTACATCGTCAAGTTTTATATCTACGACGTGCGCCATAAACACAAAGACGGCTCTCTCCTTCCACAGCCACCCCTCAGAGCCCGCGCGGGCGTAGACTGAAACTACCCGGTTCCTTATGAGAAGCCGTCATCTTCAGGAGGATTCCATGAAAACCCACGAGATTCTGCGCGACGCCGCCAGCCGCCCCGGTATCGAAGCCGCCGTAGCCGTCAAGGGGCTATCCCCCGAGGCGCTCAACGCCCACCCGGGCGGGCACCCGAACTCTATCGCCTGGCTCCTCTGGCACGCCGGACGACAAATGGATATGCAGCTTTCTGCTCTGAATGGTCAGCCGCAGGTCTGGAAGACTCAGGGTTTCAGGGAGCGTTTCAACCTGGGCGAGCTCGGCGACACCATGGGCTACGGCCACACCGCCGAGCAGGCACGCTCCATCGTGGTTGAAAATTCTACGCTGATGGTGGAATACCTTGTGGCAACCGGCGAAGCGCTCGCCGACTACGCACATAGGCTGAGCGAGGCTGATTTGAGCGAGATTATTGACCTTTCGTGGACTCCGCCGGTAACTCGCGGTGTGCGCCTGGTCAGCCTGATTGACGACGCGGCCCAGCACGTAGGCCAGGCAGCCTACGCGGCGGGTATTCTTGCCGCGCAGAATTAAGAGCGGAGAGCTAAACCTCGCCCCAACAGCAGGCACGAAAAGGCGGTGGTGCCTCGGACACAACCATCCGAGACGCCACCGCCTACACGTCTATAAGCCGCTACTGCTTCTGTAGCAGCACCATTACCTCATAGTGGTCCGTATGCGGGAACATATCCAACACACGGCCCTGCACCGGCGCATACGAGGGCATACACTCCAGATCCTTCGCCAAAGTCACCGCGTTACAGCTCGAATACACCACACGGTCAATACCCGAACCCTCAACCCAAGCGCACAAGCTCTCACCAATACCGCGACGCGGCGGGTTCACCACCAGCATCTGCGGCACCGTGCCCGAAGACACCGCGAACTCCGGCGCATCCTGAGCCGAAAAACTCACGCCCTCCAGACCGTACTCAGCCACCGTGCGCTGCGCCGAAGCAACCGCCTCCGCACTAATCTCAATACCCGTCACCGAGCCGCCATCCATCACCGAAGCGGCATGTAGGGCAAAACCGCCCACACCACAGTACAGGTCCCACAGCGAGCGCGGAGCAACCTCACGCACCCACTCGCGGCCCTGCGCATACATCGCCTCAGCAACCTTCGTGTTTGTCTGGAAGAAGCTCTGCGGGCGCAGATGCAGAGTCAGGTCATTCACCTGCATTGGCAGAGTCTGACGCTCCGAAAGAATAATCTCCTCATCACCCTCAACACGCGCCACCGGTTCACGCAGCAGGTTCACCGACAGCACCGCCAAGTTCGGCAGCTGCTCCTGCAGCCAGTCCATCTGGCGGCGAATCGGCACCATCAGCTTCTTTGAACGCAGCACGAAACGCACCATCAGCTCACCCACAGCCGAAGCAGTCACCAGAATATTCTTCAGCTCACCACGACGGTTCGGAATGTCATAGGGGGTCAGGTCCGCACGCTGAATCAGCTCACGCAGCACCGGAATAGCCGCCTGAATCGGCTCCATATAGAGCGGGCATTCTCCAAGATCAGTGGAGGTGCCCGTACGGTAATCCACGATGCCCAGGGTCGGGTTCTTCGCCGAACCACCCACCACGAGCTTCGCCTTGTTGCGGAAGCCCGCCTCCGCGCTGGTCACCGGGTCCAGCCACTGCAACTGCGGGTAGTTAGCGAGCAGGGCGCGGGCGTGCTCCTGCTTCACCTGCACCTGCGCGGGGTACAGGGTTTCGATGTTGGTGCAGGAGCGGCAAAGACTCTCACGGTAATAGACGCATTCCATAAGGAGCCATTCTACCGCCTCCGTCGCCGGGACAGGACGCATGGGCACACAAAAGCGGGGGCGGCCACCCCTCATGGGTAGCCACCCCCGCCTCGTACGGATGCGTGGACCTGTGCCGGCTAAAGTACCAGCGTTAGGTCACCGCCGAAGGCCACTTCGGGCCCTTCGGATTCCATAACTTTTTGCCCCATCAGGGACAAAAAGTTATTACATCATGCCGCCCATTGCGTCCGCACCGGGAGCAGCAGCACCAGCGGGCTCCGGCTTGTTCGCAACAACAGCCTCAGTGGTCAGGAACAGACCAGCAATCGACGCAGCGTTCTGCAGAGCCGAACGGGTCACCTTCACCGGGTCAGCAATACCAGCAGCCATCAGGTCCTCGTACTCGCCGGTCGCAGCGTTCAGGCCGGTACCAGCAGGCAGGGAACGAACGCGGTCAACCACAACGCCCGGCTCCAGGCCAGCGTTAGCAGCAATCTGCTTCAGCGGTGCGTCGATAGCCACGCGCACAATGTTCGCGCCGGTAGCCTCGTCACCGGTTAGCTCCAGCTTGTCGAAGACCTTCACGCCAGCCTGAATCAGAGCAACGCCACCACCGGGGACGATACCCTCCTCAACAGCAGCCTTAGCGTTACGCACAGCATCCTCAATGCGGTGCTTGCGCTCCTTCAGCTCAACCTCAGTTGCGGCACCAGCCTTCAGCACAGCAACGCCACCGGCGAGCTTAGCCAGGCGCTCCTGCAGCTTCTCACGGTCGTAGTCGGAGTCGGAGTTAGCGATCTCTGCGCGAATCTGAGCAACGCGACCCTCGATAGCTGCTGCGTCGCCTGCACCCTCAATGATGGTGGTCTCGTCCTTGGTCACAACGACCTTGCGAGCGGAACCGAGCATATCCAGGGTTGCTGCGTCCAGGGACAGACCAACCTCTTCGGTAATGACCTGGCCGCCGGTCAGGATAGCGATATCAGCCATCTGAGCCTTACGGCGGTCACCGAAGCCCGGAGCCTTCACAGCAACAGACTTGATGGAGCCCCGCATCTTGTTCAGCACCAGCAGAGCCAGAGCCTCACCCTCAACGTCCTCAGCAACGATCAGCAGCGGCTTGCCGGACTGCATGACCTTCTCCAGGACGGGGACGAGGTCCTTAACGTTCGAAATCTTCTGGTTCACAACCAGGATGTAGGGGTCCTCCAGGACTGCTTCCTGACGCTCCGGGTCGGTCACAAAGTAACCGGACAGGAAGCCCTTGTCGAAGCGCATACCCTCAGTCAGTTCGAGGTGCAGACCGAAAGTGTTGGAGTCCTCAACGGTGATGACGCCTTCCTTGCCGACCTTCTCCATTGCCTCAGCAATGAGCTTGCCAATCTCAGCGTCGCCAGCGGAAATAGATGCGGTTGCAGCGATCTCTTCCTCAGTCTCAACTTCCTTCGCGGAGGAGAGCAGAGCCTCGGTCACAGCCTCAACAGCCTTCTCAATGCCGCGCTTGAGGCTCAGCGGGTCAGCGCCAGCAGCCACGTTGCGCAGGCCCTCGCGAACCAGTGCCTGAGCCAGAACGGTAGCGGTGGTGGTACCGTCACCTGCGATGTCGTCAGTCTTCTTAGCAACTTCCTTAACGAGCTCCGCACCAATCTTCTCGTACGGATCCTCCAGCTCGATTTCCTTCGCGATCGAGACACCGTCGTTGGTGATGGTGGGGGCGCCCCACGCCTTCTCCAGCACAACGTTGCGGCCGCGGGGGCCAAGGGTCACCTTCACTGCATCGGCGAGGGTGTTCAAACCGCGCTCAAGGCCGCGGCGTGCCTCTTCGTCAAAAGCAATGAGCTTTGCCATAAGTGTCCTCCTGGACGATCGGATTTTTCCTTCACCCCTGCGGGTGCGGTACATCTAAATCGGGTGGTTTCCCCTCCACAACGCCCGCGTTACGGAAGCGCGGGCAAAGTAGGGCATAAAGCACCCGAATGCTACATCAATTGTGGCACCCGCGCCGGCATGGAGCAAACGTTTAAGCCCAAGGTTGCAGGGTTAATCGCCCAGTGCTTAATCTGCGCTCATCAAGCCCACCTACAGGGGCGTTAATGGCGTGCCCGCCGGGAGTACGTGAGGGGCGTTAAAAGCATCAACCCCACCCGACGCATCAATGGAATTGCGCGGATGGGGTTGAGCAGAAGTCGTTATGACAGAAACAGTGGGCGCGGGCTTAGACTCACCCGGGTAACCGCCTGAACCTATTCCGATGCAGTAGCGGAGCCGGTGTAGTCCGACGACAGAATTACAATGACCTCGTGGTTGCCCATCTGGACATCGGAGGTTGCCTGACGCACCTGAGTAATGCCCAGCTTCGAGGCGATACTCTGCGCCTGCGACTGGTATCCCTCAGCGTAGTAGACCACGCTGGTTGCCGGTGCCACACCCGTGTAGTTTGCCGTCTCGCTGATGGTGTAACCGGTCAGCAGAGCCGCCGCACCAGATGCGCTACCCGCCGGAGCCGCCGCATTGTAGACTGCCACAGAGATGGACTCAGCCAGACCGGTCTTCGTAGCGCTTGCCGATGCGGAAGCGTTAGCCGGCGCGGAGGACGCCGATGCTATTGCGGAGGCGGAGCTACTCTTCGCTGCGGATGCCGAGTACTGCGGGGAGGCGGTGCGCGGCGCGTACACGTACATCGCGCCGCCGATGAGCAGACCAACTGCACCTGCAGCTACCAGGGGGATAGCGCCCTTGAGGCTCTTTGCCGGGTCAGCATTGACCGCGCGGTAGGTTCCGCGGCGGGCGGTATTTTCGTCTACCTCATCAAATTCGTCGCGGGGGTAGCTCATTTATCCTCATTTCACGGGTCTCTGTTTACCGGCTGGTACCGTACCGCCCTACCGCGCGCGCAGTCGCAGCTGCAGAAGGTACGGTCTTGGTGTTCTAGTACCTAGAGTACCGGCTCAACTAGCGAGAACCAACGTGAAGGCCTCGCAACCGGCTGTGAAAGAGGCAGACACCGCACAGTGTTTAATCTCTGGTTGAACTTAAGGTGTACGGTATCTGAAAGCAGGAGGTGGAAAGCTCTCACAGCTCCCCCAATTCAAACCCCTAGTCAGCGTCTCGGCGGGCACGCAGAACATCGATAATCTGCGGCGCTGCGGTGCATACCCGCTCATCATCGAGCATCACGTTCAGGCGCTGATAGTAGGCAATCGGGGTAAATCCGGCGGCGATAATCGCCTTCTCTTTGGAGCCCTGGTGCTTGAAGCGGCGGCGCTCCACATCAAGGATGCGGCGCTCCACCGGGGTCAGGCCACCGGGTTGGCTCCCTATCTCCGGCTGGTTCTGTGCTTCCGGCTGGGCCTCAGCGGTTTCAGCTCGTTCCTGTTCTGACACGTTCCCTCCTGTCTGCAGCTCGTCTGCCGCGGTTGGCGTCACCTACCGCAAGTATTCGTCATCCCCTAGTCTAGAAGAGAAGTAACCGTAGCGCGCCCGGCACCGTGACCGCCGGAGCCGCATCAGCCCGAGGAGATTTATGAACCAGCCCCTCAGCAGCATTATGAGCGAGGATTGGGCGGCAGCACTCGCCCCCGTCCAAGAGCAGATTCACGCCATGGGCGCTTTCCTGCGTGAGGAGCACGCGGCGGGATACCGTACTTTCCCACCTGCTACCGATATTTTCAATGCGTTCCGCCGCCCAATGAGCCAGGTAAAGGTCCTTATTATTGGTCAGGACCCCTACCCCACTCCGGGCAATGCGATGGGTCTGTCGTTCTCTGTGCACCGTGGTATGCCTCTGCCTCGTTCGCTGAATAATATTTACAAGGAGCTGCAGGATGATTTGGGTATCGCCCCGGCTGATCACGGTGACCTGTCCTGCTGGGCCGATGAGGGCGTCATGCTGCTCAACAGGGTTTTGACGGTGCGCGAGTCTGATGCGGGTTCGCACCGCGGCAAGGGTTGGGAGGAGATCACCGAGTGCGCTATCAGCGCGTTGGTGGCGCGTAACCAGCCACTGGTGGGTCTACTGTGGGGCGCGGATGCGCGCAAGTGCGCACCCATGCTGCAGCCGTACCCGAGCGTGGAGTCGACGCATCCTTCGCCGCTGTCTGCTCATCGTGGTTTCTTTGGTTCGCGCCCGTTTTCAACCGTAAATTCTTTGCTGGTGCAGCAGGGTGCGGAGCCGGTGGATTGGACAGTCCACTAGGACGGCTCGCTAGGCACAGTAAAAGATCCAGCGTAAGAACTGACGCAATGGATGTAGCGAAGGGGCGGTAGCATGTGAGTTGAACTCGTATGTTACCGCCCCTTCGCTACATCCAATATATGCAATATTGACTATATACCCTTGAAAATAAGGTTAAGAATTTGCCGGCTCCACATTCCGCGGAGTCATAAAATGCTGTAGCGCGTACTGCATCGTGTAATTGCCCAAGGCAACACCCGAAGCCATCGCCACAACAATTGAAACCGCCGTAATCATATTCTGTAGACCCAGAATCACATCCGTCTCAACCGTCAATAAATACATACCACGGAAGAACGACAGACCCGGCAGCAAGAACGTAATCGCCGGAATCGAGAAAATTGCCTGAGGCACATGCAGACGGTAGGCAAAATACGTGCTCAACGCACCAATCACAACCGCCGCACACGCCGTCGGACCACGACCAGTACTCGGACCGGCAAATATCTCGTAGCCGTAATACGCCGCCAAACCGCAACCCGTAATGACCATCAGCCAACCGACCTTCACCAGTTTCGTCTGCAAGGTAATTGCAAAAGTTGCAATCGCTACCAGGAAGAAGAAAGACGCCACCAGCGGGGTCGTCGGCTCAAAACGCAGCTGCTCAATATCCAGGGTCGGTCCGTTGAAAATATTAATCGCACTCACCGCGGTGGCAATACCAACCACCAGGCCCAAGAAGCTCATACCCGTCGATACAAAACGGCCCGCAGCCGTCACCGGGAAGCCATTGATCGCATCCTGCACGGCACCCACCAGACGAGGAGTCGGCAAGAACATAATCATGCCCGCAGCCACCACCAGAGGTGCCGAAATCGCCTCTCCTTGACGCTGAAGCACCGAAAGAATGGACCCTTCACCGCCCAGCCAAATCGCCAAGAAAGTCATCAGACCTGCACTAGCGGCCATGCGGAAGAAGACCGGAATACCAATCGAACTCAACCACTGAATCAGCAGATACACGGGAATAAAGATAATCGCAGCGCTCAACGCCGTCGCAAAACTCGCCCCCAGCGCCGCTGTCAGGGTTCCAGCACACGCTAGATTCGCCAGCCACACCACCAGAGGCGGGAACGGCTTAGGGCGGTGCGTAATCTGGTTCAGCTTCAAATCAGCCATTTCCAGGGTCATACCGCCGCGAGTGATCTTGTAAATCAGCCCGTACACCTCAGAAAGTGCCTCATAGTTCTCCGTAGAGGAACGCACCACACGCACCAAAGTGTGGGTGAAGCGCTCCTCAGCGTTCACATTGCGCTTAGCGATGCGGGACTCCATGTAAATATCGGGGTCCGACGTATAGTTGATGGTCACCGACTGGTTTGTAATATCCACTTCAACCGAGTCCAAACCATACGCCGAAGAAACCGCAATAATCGCCGAGTCAACATCCATAGCATCCGCGCCATAGTGGAACATCGCCTCTGCCAGGCGCAAGGTGAAGTTCAGCGTGTCACGAGCGTATTCCTTCTCGCGGCGGAATGCCTCACGACGCTCATGGTCTTCGGTACGAATAGTCGGCACAAACTGACGCTGAGCAATCCGCTGGGCACCGCGCGGGGCAGCCGGTGCAGCCTCCTCAGCGCGCACGAAGGAGCGGAGGCGACGCGAACCCCAACGGCCACCACTACCGCGCCCAAACAGGCCGCGAGAGCCACCGTTGACCAGCGGTACGGAGGTGGTGGACATTGAGACAGGTCCAGTTTTCGGCACGGCGGTAGGTTCCGCACCGTAGCGTCGGGCTGCGTGAGAGTTCGGCACCTGCGGAATCATACCAGTCATAGGTACCGGTTGGGAGGGCCGAGTCAGCGCCGCCTCAGTCACCATATTGCTTGAAGTGATGGGGTGCGGGTCCTCACGGTATGCGTCCAGGTCGTCCACAGGTATGAGGGAGGGATCAATAACGGTGCGTGCACCGTGACTGTTAGAGCTCGGCTCGGGGTCGCTGGCGGGCTCTACCTCCTGCGCGGGGATGCCCATGTCCGCAGCTACTTCTTGGAGTACTTCGCTGACAGCTTCTGCTGCGACGGTACCCTCCTGAGTTTTCGCAGAGGGGGTCTGCCGAGCCAATACACGGCGTAATTTCTCGTCGGTGACCTGGTCTAGTGAAACCAGGGGAAAACCGCGCTTACCGGCAATGTAGCCTTCGGTAGTATTCTGCTCGCTTCCTTCCGTCGCGGCAGTGTTTGCTTCGCCTGCATGCGAAGCTTCCCGCGATGTGGAGTTCGCGGGGGTGTTCCTCGATTCTGCCAATGTCCCTCCCAGATAGACAGTGCCTATTTAGTCTAACAAGGGCAGGATTCTGTGGTAGCACTGGCAAACAGAAATATCGCTTTTCTATCCAGCGGTTATATGAGCAAAAAAGCGCTCTACGATATCTACAATAGATAGCTTCGTTGCACTGGAGAGAAATATAGGTTTCTAGTATACAGAAAATATTTTGGGAGATATTTTCAAGGAAAAATAAATATTATATGTACATTAAGATTTATACAAAGAAATATCTTCCATGTACCTTCACTCATAACTCAATAAAACACGAATTATTCATAATAAAATAAAGAAATATCCCGCCACCGAAGTGACGGGATATTCACGCTTTAAGGCTGTAGCCTTCACAGCCTCCGAAGTGCACCGCTTAGGGTTGACCTCAGAGGCGAGAGTCAATTACTCAGCGTCGTGGTCGGTCTCGAGGATCTTAACCAGCGAGTCCAGAGCCTCTTCAGCACCTTCGCCCTCAGCGCGCAGGACAACAACGTCGCCGTGCTTTGCGCCCAGGGACATCAGGGACAGAATCGATGCAGCGTCCATAGCCTCATCTGCGGGCTCACCCTTAGCAGCAATGGTCACCTCAACGGGGAGGTCGCCAGCTGCCTCAGCGAAGATAGCTGCCGGACGTGCGTGCAGGCCAACACGGCTTGCAATAGTGGCTTCGCGCTCTGCCATTATGTTTCTCCTTTGATTAAGGAACTGAAAATATATCAGTACCTATTCTAAATGAACGGGGCGCTTCAGGACCCGCCCTTACTCTATAAATTGTACCGTTCAGCCATACGCTAACAAGTACAAAAATGCCGGATGCAAAAATAAGACCCTGCACCCGGCATTTTTACGGATCCGGACACTACCTCCACACCCCGTCGAGGGGCGGTAGGCAGAACACGGAATCGTTTTAAGGCTTAGAGGCCCAGCTCGTCCAGAATCGGCAGAGCCTTACGTGCGCTCTCCTTCGCCTCAGCAGAAGAAATCTGCTGCAGAGCGATAGCCGCAATCTGCTGTGCCTTCTCCTTGGTCACAGACTTCAGAACCGCAGCCACAGCGGGGATAGCGCCAGCATTCATGGACAGAGTGTCAACACCCAAACCAATCAGAACAACAGCCAGAGCCGGGTCAGCCGCAGCCTCACCACAGACGCTCACGTACTTCTTCTTACCCGCGGTGACCGATGCACGCTGAGCACCCTCAACGGTCATCTTAATCATCTTCAGCACTGCAGGCTGCCAGGGGTTGTTCAGGTGCGCCAGGTCGCCCAGCAGACGGTCAGCCGCCATGGTGTACTGGGTCAGGTCGTTGGTACCGATGGACACGAAGTCGACCTCGCCCAGGATAGCCTCAGCGTTCATCACAGCTGCGGGGGTCTCAACCATCACACCGTGAACGGGCAGGCCAATCTCCTTGAGCATGTTCGCGAAGTTTCGCGCCTCCGAAGTGGTCGAAATCATCGGAGCCATAACCCAGATATCAGCGTCGGAGTTCTCCGAAGCAGCCTTAATAGCCTCCAGCTGGCGGGTCAGAACGCCCGGAACGGTCCAGTCGGTACGGAAACCACGAACACCCAGTGCGGGGTTCTCTTCGGGGTTCACGTTCAGGAACGGTAGGGGCTTGTCAGCGCCAGCGTCCAGGGTACGAACCACAATGTGCTTGCCGGGGAATGCGTCAAACACGGACTTGTAGGTCTTAGCCTGAGTCTCGATGGAAGGCTCAGCGTCGTGGCCCAGGAAGCCAAACTCGGTGCGGAGCAGGCCAACTCCCTCAGCCTTCAGGCTTGCAGCCTTCTCAGCGGACTTGCCGTCACCAACGTTTGCGTAGAGCTCAACGCGGGTGCCGTCAGCCAGCACACCCTGACCGTCGAAGTCAGCGACGGGCTTGCGGTTTGCGTACTTGATTGCTGCTTCGCGGTCAGCGTCGGTGGGCTCGGTGTCAACGATGCCTTCGTTGGAGTCCACGTAGACGATGGTGCCGTCAGCAATGTCGGTCACGCCCTTAGCAGCCACAATAGCGGGCAGGCCCAAGCCGCGAGCCAGAATAGCGGTGTGTGCCTGCGGTCCACCGTCAGAGGTAATCAGTGCAATAACCTTCTCGGGGTCCAGAGTCGCGGTATCAGCCGGTGCCAGGTCAATAGCAGCCAGGATGAACGGCTCGTCAGAAACGGGGATGCCGGGAGCCTGCTGGCCGGTCAGCTCAGCAACGATGCGGGCACGCACGTCGTGGATGTCGGTGACGCGCTCAGCCATGTAGCCGCCCAGGGCAGCCATCTGGTCTGCGAAGGAGGTTGCGGCCTCCCAGATTGCGCGCTCGGGAGCCATCTCCTGAGCCTCAACTAGCTTGATAGCGCTCTTGATGAGTGCACGGTCGGTAGCCATCTGAGAGGTGGACTTCAGAACAGCCTTACCGTCACGGCCTGCATTCTCTGCGCGAGCCAGCAGGTCTTCCTTGACGCGGACCGATGCGTCCTTGATGCGCTGTGCCGCAGCCTCAGCGGTCTCACCGCTCAGACGCAGACCATCCTTGGGTTCCTCGATGGGCTTAGGCATCTGAAGAACGGGGCCAATAACGCGGCCGGCATATACGCCGACGCCCTTGTAGGTAGTCATAGAGTTCATGTCCTATCTGTGGTTTGTCTACAGTGTAACGTGTTTTTTCACACTCACGCCCGCAAACAGACGATCAAATGCAAGGTGAGGTTATACGGCCTTTACACGGATGCCTTAGAGCGGGCACCCAGGGACTTCAATACCACGTACAGCAACGCCGAAACAATGGTACCGGCAGCAACAGCCACCAGGAACATCAGCGGGTTCTGCGCCAGACCAATAACCCAAATACCACCGTGCGGAGCCGGAGAAGCCACGTGCGCACCCATGGAGATTGCACCGGCGATAGCGCCACCAACAATGGTCGAAGGAATCACGCGAGCCGGGTCAGCCGAAGCGAAGGGAATAGCACCCTCAGAGATGAAGGATGCACCCAGCAGCCACGCAGCCTTACCGTTCTCACGCTCGTTCTCGTTGAACAGCTTGGGGCGCAGAGTGGTTGCCAGAGCCATAGCCAGCGGCGGAACCATACCGGAGATAATGACAGCAGCCATGATTTCCTGGTTCACAGTCGCCCCCGAGGACAGGCCAGCGGTTGCGAATAGGTAAGCAGCCTTGTTGATGGGACCGCCCAGGTCAGAAGCCATCATGGCGCCCAGAATCAGACCCAGCAGCAGAGCAGAACCGCCAGACATGGAGGTCAGCCAATCCTGCAGGGTGGTCATAACCCAAGCCAGGGGCGCACCGAGCAGCAGGTACATCGCCAGGCCGGCAACCAGAGAAGTTACCAGTGGGGTGATGACCACGGGCATCATCGAGCCAAGCCAGCGAGGCAGCTTCAGGGTGCCCAGAGCGTACGCAATCAGACCGGCGAGAATACCGCCAACAATACCGCCAAGGAAGCCCGCGTTCACCGCAAGAGCCACCGAACCGGCAATGAAACCCGGAGCGATACCGGGACGCTGAGCCAAACCGTACGCAATGTACGCGGCAAGAGCCGGAACCATCAGGCTCAGACCGAAACCACCGATGGTCTGCAGAACAGCACCCAGGTACAGGGTCCAGTGCACATCACCGAGGTTGAACAGGGTTGCCGAATCGAGAATTGCCTTGGTGTTCACATCGCCGAGATTCGGCATAGTAATTGCCTCGAAAACGAAACCCAGGGCGACCAGAATACCACCGGCAGCAACGAACGGAATCATGTAGGAGATACCGGTCATTACAGCCTTGTAGATGCGCGAGCCCCAAGCGCCTTCGGTAGCGCCTGGGCTGTCCTCACCGCTGGATGCGGCAGCAGCAACGCGTGCACCGTTGGGGTTCTCAGCCTCAGCTAGAGCCTCCGCAATCATTTCCTTAGGCTCGTCAATACCGCGCTTGACGGCAGACTCGACAAAGGGCTTACCCGCGAAGCGGTTACGCTCACGCACGTTCACAGACACCGCAAAAATCACGGCGTCTGCGGCGTCAATATCAGCCTGGGTCAGCTTCTCATTACCCGAGGAGCCCTGGGTCTCAACCTTCAGATCGTAGCCGAGCTCTTCAGCAGCGTACTTGAGGGCGTCCGCAGCCATGTAGGTGTGGGCGATACCGGTGGGGCATGCAGTCACAGCAACAATCTTCTTCACCGGAGCCGAAGCAGCGGGGGTTTCCTGAGCGGAGGCGGCGGGGGCAGCCTCGGGGGGCTTAGCTTCTGCCTTCTTCTCGCCTACGCCGAGCGCACCGTTGACCAGCTCAACAATCTCTTCAGCCGAGGAGGCTTCACGCAAGGACGCGGTGAAGCTCTTCTTCATCAGGGAACGTGCCAGGGTGGAGAGCAGTTTCAGGTGAGCCTGGTCAGCGCCGTCGGGTGCAGCGATGAAGAAAATCAGGTCGGCGGGGCCGTCCTTTGCGCCGAAGGAAACTGCCGGGTTGGGGCGTGCCATCGCCAGGGTCGGCTCGGTGACGGCAGCGCTACGGCAGTGCGGAATCGCAATACCACCGGGGATGCCGGTGTCGGTCTTGGATTCGCGTGCCTCGGCAGCCGCGTAGAGCTGCTCGAAGTCGGTAGCGCGTCCAGCGTTTACGACTGCCTGGGCAAGCTTGGCAATTACGTCGAATCGGGTCTCACCGAGATTCTCGTCCAACAGGACGAGATCTGCGGTAATCAGATCAGACATATTCCCTCCTCGGGTATGTGTTGGGGCGGGGATTCGCTCAGTGGTGCGGTGCTTCTCCCCTATATGGGTTCAAAGTGTGTGCAGTGTGTTGTGTTCGTATGTGTGTGGCTGTTTAGGTAGCACCGCAGCTTATATTCCCTTCTGAGAATAAAAGCTGGAGGTGTGAAAACAGCCGAATTAGAGCTGCAACTGACGAACACTAACCTTCTCAGGAGCGGTCTGCTCTAGCGAAGGCATACGGGTACCGGGCAGGGCAGCAGCAGCCGAACCGTGAGCTACCGCCTGAACCAGGCAACCGGGGGCATCCTCACCACGAGTGTGAGCAATCAAGAAACCGGACAGCGACGAGTCACCGGCACCCACAGTGCTACGAACCTGAATCGGCTCGTGCACAGCGTGCCAGATACCCTGCTCAGTGACCAGCACGGCACCGCCGCCACCGAGGGTGGCAAGCACATATTCGATGCCGTCGCCGAGTAGCTTCTGGGCGGTGCGGGCGGTCAGCTCGGGGCTGGCCTCCAGCTCCTCCCAGTTATCGCTACCGGTCAACTGAGCCAGCTCCTCCGAGTTGGGCTTAATCAGGGTCGGCTTATGCTCACCGGCAACGGTCGCAATCAGCGGCGCTTCAGAGGTATCAATAGCAATCTTGCCCTCGTAGCCGGAGGCGCGCAGTGCCGCCACCAGCTCGGAGTAGTAGGTCGGCTCCAGACCCGGAGGTAACGAACCAGCCAGAACCACCCAGTCGGCACCCTTGGAACGCTCAACTACCAGCTCGTCCAGCTTCTGACGCAGTTCGGCATCAAAAACAGTGCCGGGGGCATTCAGTTTGGTGGTGGTACCATCCGGATCAACCACGGTGATGTTTGAGCGAATCGGCTCACCGGTGGGCAGGTTAGTGAACTCGACGTCCACAGCCTGCAGTGCGGTCAGCACCGGGTCGCTGGCTTCACCGGGCACAATGGCGAGGGTCGACACACCGGAAACCTGCAGAGCGCGGGAAATATTCACGCCCTTACCACCGGGATCCTGTACGGCACCGACAGCACGCTGCACGGCACCGTGAGCCAGGGGTGTACCAAGTTCAATGGTGCGGTCCAGGCTGGGGTTGGCGGTCAGAGTAATAATCATTAGGCAATCACTATCTCAACATTTGCGGCCTCGAGTGCCTGGCGAAGGGCACCTTCGGGCTCGCGATCAGTAATGAGGGTGTCAATATCCTCAAATCCAGCGAAGCGGACCAGGGATTCCTGACCGAACTTCGCGGAGTCACAAAGCAAAACCACACGGCGGGCTGCCTTACAAATTGCGGTCTTGACGATGGCTTCGTTCATGCCGGGGGTGGAGATGCCGAAGTGGGCTTCAATGCCGTTGGCACCGATGAAAGCAATATCGGGGCGCATGGTACCGAAGTGCTCTGCGGCGCGTGCACCAACAGCAGCCCAGGTCATCTTGCGCAGCTGGCCGCCAACCAGTTCAAGGGTAACGCCCTCGGCTTCGGCGAGCTTGACTGCAATATGCAGTGCGTGGGTGATGATGATGCGGTCGTTGCCAGTCTTGAGGCTGAAGTTCTCGGCTCCGATGTGGTCGGCAAGAATTTCGATGGTGGAGCCTGCATCTAGGACGATGGAGCCTGCCTCGGAGTCGCGCAACATCTGGTATGCCTTGGTGGCGATGCGGCGCTTCTCGGGGGTGTTCATGCCCTGTCGGGAGGAGATGGAGGACTCCAGGGAGGTGGACTGCTCAATGGTGACCGCACCACCGTGGACGCGGCGGAGCTTACCTGCCTCTTCCAGCGCGGCGAGGTCACGACGCACGGTCTCCATGGTCACATCGTAACGACGCGCAAGGTCAGCGCCGTTGACACGACGTGCGGAGGCAACAAGCTTTGCAATTTCGGCACGGCGTTCTTCTGCGAACATAACTCTGGTGTTCCTTTGGGCTAGTGGGAGGAAATCTGTGCGTTCTTTTCTGCATTCTGCTCGGCTTATATGGCCATGAGAGACATGGTTTCAGTGAGCCAGCAAAACACGTGAGGGTAATACTTGATTTTATGTGGGTTTTTGTGGGTGAGTCAATACAAAACGCTGTATTTACCAGAATATTACCCGAATGTTCCCTACCGAAACCACACTATATCGGAGGTCACCGCCTGTTTATGTCTGTTTGACCTAATAAATTGTTGGGTTTTCTCACTCCCCCACCATCCGCACAGTGTTAAACCCTACACAGCGCCCTCACAAGGCAAAAAGTGGAGGCACAGGCCCCAAGAACCCTCAAAACCAGCGCCTCCACCGAGTGCAGCACCTTACTTACCTTGACGTTCGCGACGCACACGACGCCAACGATGCACACCCAAAGCACCCGCCGCGCCCAGCAGGGCACCCAAACCATTCATCAGCACATCCACCGCGTCACCTGTACGATCCGGCATGAAACTCTGAATCGTCTCAATGCAGGCGCTGACCAGGAACCCCAAGTACAGCACATGGGGGCGTGCCTTCGGTTTGAGCAGCAGGGCAAAGAGAAAACCGCCCGGAATGAACATTATGACGTTCGAGAGCTGCTCGATGCTCGAATAGGTGATGAACGCGGGTAGCCAGCCTTCGGCGTGGCCGGTATCCAAAAACTGCACCATGCGGCCGCCCATCTCGTTATCGTCCACGTGCACGGGCGCGAACACAATACTCGCCACCACCGCGCAGTACAGCGCCGTGACGGGCCAGAGAATCAGCTGCCACACGCGAGCTCCGGAGCAACCGCTACCGGGTTGTCCGTTACCAAACAAGGCGACCCGCCTCATCGAACTGCTTGGTCGAGTCCCACGCAAACAGGCCCGGCACGTCAATGGTGAGCGGTTCGGCATTCGGCACGGTCACAGTCCACTCTTCACCGGCGGCTGCGGAGAGAGCGCGGCGGATAAAGCTGCCGTGGCTGACGGCAATAATCTTCTGGTCTCCCGAGGCTTCAGAGAGTTCACGCACGATGCCGCGCAGGGTACGCACGGCACGAATGTACACGTCACGCTCGGATTCCACGTTCGGGTAGTAGCGTTCCGGGGCGCGGCGTTCGGGGATGGGAATGTCCAGGCCCTCACCGGCACCGTAGGCGCGTTCCACCAGCTCGGGGTAGGTCTTGTGCACCTGCAGGTCGAAGTGCTCACCGACCAGCTGCGCCGTCTCGTGGGCGCGGGACAGCGGAGAGGACACCAGCACGGTGAATTTCAGACCCATATCGGCCAGCTTCTGGCCTGTGGTGCGTGCCTGCTCACGGCCAGTGTCGTTGAGCGGAATATCGGTGATGCCCTGCATCAGGTTCGCCTTGTTCCAGTCGGTTTGGCCGTGGCGAATCAGGGTAAGGGTCGTGTTTTCGGCGCCCGCCGGAACTTCTTCAGGGCTCAGCTCGGGTTCCTGGTGCTGCACGAGCAGGCGGTCGATTGCGTCGTCCAGGTACTGCAGGGGCACCTCGGTCAGGGAGGCGTTCACGGGGATCGGGTAGATGCCGTCCTCATTGAGCAGTTCGGGGTGGCGTTCAGCGACCAGGGCGGTCATGGTCATGGCAATCAGCATGCCGTGAGCGGCGACCACAACGGTCTGACCCTCGTATTCGCTGCGGACTCGGTTCAGCGCCGCGAGGGAGCGGGCGAGGAAGTCCTTCTTCGGTTCCACATTGAAAGCGTTGTTGGACTGGCGGGAGGCGAGAATCAGCTCGCGGGTAGCGATCTGGCCTTCCAGGTCACCAAAGGAACGTTCCTGGAAGCCGTCAACGGCACCGCGGTAGGGTACGCCCAGGCCTTCGGCTACGATTTCGGCGCTTTCTACGGCGCGAGAAAGGGGCGAGGAGACGATAGCGTCCACGGTGATGCCCTCAGCTGCTACCTGCTGCAGGGCGCCGATAGCGGTTCGGACCTGCTCCCTGCCGGTGTCGTTGAGGGGGATGTCGGTGCCGCCCTGGAAGCGGTGGTCAATGTTCCAGTCGGTCTGGCCGTGACGCAGGAAGATGATGCGGGTTCCTGCTTCGAGGTTGGGCACCGGAGTGATGATGGGGGTGTTCTGTGCGTCGGTCATCCTTCTAGTATGGCACTGCCTCCATGCAGTTCAAGGCCGCCGCGCAGTTCAAAGCCTCAGTGCAGTTCAAGGGGTGTGCGGCTTACTTATCCCTTCTGCTGAGGCGCACTCATACCGCGGTATGAACTGCGGGGTGGTTGAGCGCCCGGTCGGGCGAATTTTTTCAGGGTTTTCCCATATTTTTCAGCCCCCAGACGGAGGGGTGAGCTGCCGAGAAGCTGAGATGATAGAAGAGTACTTCCGTTAGTTCATACCCAATGAAGGTTGTCATGACGCAGAATCCTCAATCTCAGAACCCGCAGTTCCAGGCTCAGAACCCGTACTCAATGACCCCTCCGCAGGCGGCGCAGCCTGCCGGTCAGTATTCCGCTCAGCAAGGTCATCCCCGGCAGGGTCAGCCCGGTCAGCCTACCCAGCAGAGTCAGGCAGGCTACTATCAGGGCCAGCAGGGCTACCCGGCTCAGGCACCTCAGCAGATGCAGCAGGCGCCCTTCGCGCGCGGTGCGATTATTTCTGCACGTAACCTGCACAAGTCGTACGGCAATAACCCGGTGCTGCGTAACGTGAGCCTGGATATTTTCCCCGGCGAGTCCGTGGCGATTATGGGTCCTTCCGGTTCCGGTAAGACCACCCTGTTGCATGCGCTTTCGGGCATTATCAAGCTCGATGCCGGTTCTGTGCTGTTTAATGGCCCAGCCGGTCAGGTGGCGGTGGAGTCCCTCAGCGAGCGTGAGCGCACCTCCCTGCGCGCTAACTCGTTTGGTTTCGTGTTCCAGCAGGGTCTGCTGGTTCCCGAGCTAACTGCGGAGGAGAACGTCTCCCTTGCCGCGATGATTGCCGGTATGCCGCGCCAGCAGGCACGCGCCGTTTCGATTGATTTACTGAACCGTTTGGGTCTGGGTCAGATGGTGGATCGCCGTATGGGTGAGATGTCTGGCGGTCAGGCGCAACGTGTGGCTATTGCCCGTTCGCAGGTGAACGGTGCCCCCGTGACTTTCGCTGATGAGCCGACCGGCGCGCTGGACTCTAAGACTGCTCGTGAGGTGATGGCTCTGCTGCTGACCATGATTCCGCAGCAGGGTAAGACTCTGCTGGTGGTTACTCACGACCCGAACGTGGCGGCGGCGTGCTCCCGGGTGGTGTATCTGCAGGATGGTCAGATTGTGAGCGATCAGCGCAATAACCAGGGCGGTGTTCCCGCTTCCCAGAACCACGCTCAGAGCCTCGGCGCTCAGTCTCAGGCAGGTGCATAATGCAAATCTATGCTCTACTCGCCAAGCGAACCCTATGGAGTTCGCAGGCGATTCTTCCCGTGCTGGCTTTTGCCGCCTCCTCGGCACTATTTTTGACGGTTGCCGGTGGTGTTCAAGCGCTGAGTACGTGGCTTGAGCACGCCAACGTTGACCACGAAATGATCAAGCTGATGGGCATTCAGAAGCTCTACATGGGTTTGGCGTGGGTTGCCGCTCTGGTGCTGATTGTTCCGCTCTTTACCCTGGGCGCTTCGGCTGCTCGTTTGAGTGCCCGCCGCCGTGATGAGCGTCTGGCGTCCCTGCGCCTGATTGGTGCCTCCACGACCCTAATTGTGGGTCTGTCTGTGGCGGACGCACTGGTGTACTCTTTCGTGGGTTTCATCATCGGTCTGCTGCTTTACCTGGTGCTGATTTTCCCCTTTGGCGCTTTGCACTTCATGAACGTTCCGCTGGGTGCTGAGAATATGCTCCTGCCGGTGATCGTGATTTTCTACTGCTTCCTGGGCTGTATGGTCCTGGCGGCTCTCAGCTCCCTCTTCGGCCTGGCGAAGGTCAGCATCAGCCCGCTGGGTGTGCGCACCCGCGCGAAGGCTGGATCCGCCGGTTACATCGCTCTGGGTATCGGTATTGTTCTAGTCATTGCCGTGATGATTCTGGCATCAACCTCCACGGGCTTCAGCATGTTCTCGCCCTTCCAGAACGGCGGTGCCGATAGCGCAATGAAGAACCTGGCGATTTTCATTGCGTTGCCGGGTGTGCTGATGATGATTGCTATCGACCTGATTGGTACTTTCCTCGTGTGGGCGTACGCGAAGATTCGTGTGCGCATGACCCAGAAGGCGTCGGTTCTGCTGGGTTACCGTGCGGTGCTGGAATCCCCGCGCGGGGCGTGGCGTCAGGTTTCGGGTGTGGCGCTGTCGACCTTCTTGGTGACCTTCTTCGGCCCCATCCTGATTCTGGCAGGTGAGATGAGCAAAGACGCAAAGGAAGCCGGTCCTGCTGCCGGCCCTTTCATGACCATCATGCAGGATATCTTTCAGGGCATGCTGCTGATGCTGTTCTTCTCGTACCTGCTGGTCACTCTCTCCGCAGTGCTGAACCAGAGCGCCGCCATTTACGAGCGTGGTTCGCTGTATTCTTCGCTGAATATGATGGGTACCCCCACGAGGATGTTGCAGGCTTCGCGTCTTACCGTGGTTTTCGGTCCGTTGGTGCTCATTAGCGTAATTTCTGCGCTGCTGGGTCTGCCGCTGACGGCATTGATTGCAGCGCAGGGTCTTTCCGGTGAGATTCTGACGAAGATGTTCGGTCTGACCTTCGGCGCTATTGCACTGGGTCTGGCTCTGGTCTATGTGGGCTTATTGGCAACCATTCCATTTATGCGTCAGGTGACTCATAAGCCGGTGTCCGCTCTCTAAGCTGTTTCAGCTTCTGCCCTCCCATTGCATCCGTTCTGGATGCGGCGGGAGGGTTTCTTCATCTGGTTTTCCGTTCTGCGGGCGGGGCGCAACCCCGCATGTT
Organism: Rothia sp. 27098_8_161; assembly: GCF_041432905.1. Lineage (NCBI taxonomy): Bacteria > Bacillati > Actinomycetota > Actinomycetes > Micrococcales > Micrococcaceae > Rothia > Rothia sp. 27098_8_161. The sequence goes on from NZ_JAPWAL010000009.1 coordinate 66,356, forward strand.
TTCTCACGCACCGGGCCACCGCTTCCATAGCCTAAACCCCTGTGAGAGACTGACATTATGTTTGAACACACAGTACCCTCCGATTGGTTCCCCCGCTGCGCCATCTTCGACTGCGACGGCATCCTCCTCGACTCCGAGACCGTCTGGAACGATGTGCAGCGTGAGCTTTTCGCCCGCTGGTCTGTTCCCTTCACCGAAGAGGTGGAGCATCGCCTCACCGGCCTGGCAGCAGCCGATGTCGCCGAGGAGCTTGCACTGCTCTCCTACGAGGCGCAGAACGGCCAGAAGCCGGACACCACCTCCGCAGAGTACGCCGAGCACCATGAACGCGTGATGAAGGACCTGCTCACCACCGAGCACGAGATCATTAGCTCCGGCGTGGACCTGATTGAGGGTGCGCAGAAGTTCCTGGGCTTCCTGAGCGAGCACATGCCGGTTGCGGTGGCGTCGAACTCCACCGCGAACATTCTGACCCTGAAGATGGAAAGCTACGGTTACGCCCCGCTGGTGCGCACCTGGGTCAGCAGCAACGACGTTCCGGCCGGTAAGCCCGCCCCGGACATGTACCTGGAGGCGGCACGTCGCCTCGGCTTTGAAGGTCACGAGGCGCTGGCGTTCGAGGACTCCCCCGCGGGCGCGCAGGCGGCACGTGACGCCGGTACGAAGGTCATGATTTACGTGCCGGAAGGCACCGACCCGGCAAAGACACCGGCCGGTTTTGGGCGCTTCGATTCGTTCAATGACCCGCAGCTCTGGGAGGCGGCACGCACCTGGATCGCCAAGCTTGAGGCGGCACAGCAGTCTGAGGCGGCGCAGGGCTAAGTGGCACCCGCCCCACCTCGTAGCAGCATAAAGAAAGACCCCCGGTCTGCTCCTTATGGAGCAGACCGGGGGTCTTTTATGCTTATCAGCTGCCTCTCTAGCACCCGCTCTTGTAGCCCTTTGACTTCATCAGCACTCTCGCGGAGCGCTACTTTTCCAAAGTGTCACTAAACGGTACCAATACAAAACATCACGAGAACCTGAACATTGGCAGGTTCTCGTGATGCTAGGTGTTTTAGAACTCCAAGGATGCTTATTTCGGCTGTTGCTTATAGAAAACAAAAGCGTACAGGATACTCATAAGTAGAACTACAACCTGAGCCAAAGGGTCAAGCCAATACACTTGTAAAATTACCACAGCCAACATAAAAAATACGGATTTTATGAAGGATGCCGCAGGTTGTACGTAGTTCTTATTTGCACGATATGCAGAGTATCCAACAAATCCACAAAGAATTAAAATACCGGCAACATTATAAAACATTGAATCATGCGAAGATGTAAAATAATAGAAAGAATAACCTGCGAAACATAATTCAGGTACCGGTATGTATCTAGTGTCGACCAACTTAATCACCTCAGATATTTATTCAATTTTTGCTTTCAGCGGTGGTATACCCCAATCTGCGTAGAACGCGATTCCACGTCCTTCTATACCGGCTCCGACAATAGCTGTTGATGATATCTCTAGTTTGATATGAACCGGAACACTTTTATGATATCAATCAGCAAAATGGGAGTCAAGATTATTTTAGTAATAATTCAATAATAATTTGCACCACTACAAACTATAGTGTTTAGCGGCTAAAGCTCCCAGCCCGTTCTCTCTCCTCAGCAAACTTGCATCCTAAGTCGTCTTAATGCGCTTCAGATGCTCCTCTGCCTTACACATTTCTAGGTTCTTATCGCAGATACAGCGGTAAACAGTCTTCACTTCCCCTGTTGCTTTCACCCACCTCTCTTCTTCTTTCCTACGTGCGTATGCTTTTCCGCTGGTGCGCACCTGAATCACCAAGCTTGAAGCGACGCAACAGTCTCAAGCAACGCAGGGATAAGTAATTAGCACCCCCTCCCCCGGTATGAAGAAAGACCCCCGGCCCGCTCCTTATGGAGCAGACCGGGGGTCTTCTATGCTGTATCAGCCGTACCTACAGTACCTACAAGGCCTACAAGGGGCACAAGCTTATCGACGCATAACCTTCTTCGCCAGGGAGTTACCGATGAACTGAACCAGCTGAACCAGGACGATAATAATCGCCACAACAGCCCAGGTAATCTCGTCATTAAAGCGCTGGTAGCCATCCACAATCGCAATCTTACCCAGACCACCAGCACCCACGTAACCGGCCATAGCGGACATATCCACCACGCCGATAATGAGGAAGGTGTAACCCAGGATCAGCGGGCCAAGCGCCTCCGGAATCATCACGGTAAACAGGATGGTCATCTTCGAAGCACCCATCGCGCGAGCCGCCTCAATCACACCCGGATCAATGGAGACCATATTCTGCTCCACAATACGAGCAATAGCGAATGCTGCACCGAAGCTCATCGCAAAGACCGCCGCGTTCACGCCCAGGCGGGTACCCACCACAGCACTAGTCAGCGGGCCCAGAGCCGCAATCAAAATAATGAACGGAATCGGGCGAATCACGTTCACCAGAATGTTCAGGATCGTGTACACGAATCGGTTCTGGAAGATATTACCTGCACGGGTGGTGTACAGCAGAGCACCCACAATCAGGCCGACCAGACCGGCGCACAGCATGGTGATAGACACCATGTAGAACGTATCGCCGATAGCCGGGAGCAGCTTCTCGGGCAGGAACTCGGACCAGTCCGTCTTAGACGCAGCCAGCGGAAGAGTAGTAGCAAACATTTAGCGCACCTCCTGCACGCGGGCAACGGTCTTCAGTTCGGCAACGGCGGCATCAATGCTGGTGATTTCGCCGAGAAGTTCCAGGGTGAGGGTACCGTACGCCTTACCCTGCAGGGTCTCAATACCGCCGCCCACAATATTGAAGCGGACGTTACGGGCGCCCAGGTAGGACAGCACCTTACCGAGCTCCTGGTTACCCTCCACGATTTCAACGTTGATGAGGTAACCCTTGTGGTTTGCGCGCAGCTCAGCCGCTTCCTTGCCGGTGGGGGCGAGCTTGACGGTGGTCGCAACAAACAGCTTTGCCACATCGGTCTGCGGGTTGGAGAAGACGTCGTAGACGTTGCCCTGCTCCACCACGCGGCCGGACTCCATGACAGCCACACGGTCAGCGATGCTAGAGACCACGTCCATCTCGTGGGTAATCACCACGACGGTCACACCCAGTTCACGGTTCACACGCTTAAGGAGCGCAAGAACTTCATGAGTGGTTTCCGGGTCCAGCGCGCTGGTGGACTCATCAGCCAGCAGCAGGGCGGGGCTGGTCGCGAGCGCACGAGCAATACCCACACGCTGCTTCTGACCACCCGAAAGCTGGTTCGGGTAATGACCTGCACGGTCGGCAAGACCCACGAACTCAAGCATTTCCAGGGCGCGAGCACGGCGGTCCTTCTTAGACCAGCCGGCAATCTTGAGCGGGAACTCGACGTTACCGAGCACGGTGCGGGAGTTCATGAGGTTGAACTGTTGGAAGATCATACCGATATTGGTGCGTACTTCGCGCAGTTCGGAGTCGCGCTTACCGGAAATCTGGAAGCCACCGACGGTCAGGGTGCCGCTGGTGGTGGTTTCCAGGCCGTTGATGAGGCGGACGAGGGTGGACTTACCGGCACCGGAGTAGCCGATGATTGCAAAGATTTCACCGCGGTTAATGGTGAGGGAGACGTTGTCGACAGCAACTACTGCCTTGGGGCCGCTGCCGAAGACCTTGGAGACTCCGTCCAGAACCACCATGGGCTCGATGACATCATCGAAGCTCTGTACCAGTTCACTCATAAGTTTGTATCCGTTATATGTCGTGGTTGGGGCGTCAAAGGGCCTTAACGCCGGTACGCAAAGGACGGTAAGCCTGTCGTGACCCGCATCGGGTGCTTAGACTTACCGCCTTTGCGTATACCTAGAGGAGGCGTGTATTTAGAAGATTACTTCTTGGCGCGCAGCTTGGCTTCTTCGTTAGCCAGGGACTGACGCAGCTCGTCGGTACTCACGTTGACCTCAACAGCGGTGCCGCGGGTCTCTTCCTGAACGACATCCATGACGGGCTTGGTGTGGAAGATTTCGACAATCTTCTTGTAGGTCTCGTCGTCAGCCTTGTCCTTCTGAGCAACGAAGAGGTTCACGTACTTGATTGCCGAGGGGTCGGTCTTGGGGTCGTCCTGAGCCAGTGCGTCTGCGGGCTTCAGGCCTGCATCCTTGAGGAAGTCGTTGTTCACAACAGCACCGTCTGCAGATTCCATGCCGACCACGGTCTGGGTTGCGTCGACGGGGGTGACCTTCACCTTGGATTTAGCGGTGTCCACGTCGTCGATGGTGGGTGCGTCAACATCAGCGTTCTTGAAGGTAACCAGACCGTTGGTCTTCAGCAGCTTCAGCGCGCGTGCTTCGTTCACGGTGTCGTTCGGGATAACGATCTCGCCGCCCTGGGGGATGTCTGCCAGGCTGGAGTGCTTCTTGGAGAACAGAGCCATCGGGTAGATAACGGTCGGGCCGACAATCTGCAGGTCCTTGTTAGCGCTCACGTTGTAGTTGGACAGGTACGCGATGTGCTGGAAGCGGTTCATGTCGATGTCACCGGCGTCCAGTGCGGGGTTCGGCTCGGTGTAAGCGCTGAACTCCTTGAATTCAATGTCGATACCCTGCTTCTTAGCTTCTTCCTTCAGGGTCTTGTTGAACTTCTCAGAGCCAACCACACCGATGGTGACCTTCTTAGATTCGGAAGAGGAGGAAGTGGAGGAGTTGGTAGAACCGCAGGCTGCCAGACCAAAGACCATGGGGACAACTGCGAGTGCAGCAGCAAACTTCTTCACGGCTATGAATCTTTCTGTTGAATGATGATGCGTTCCACCGGGTGCTCACGTTGGTACTAGCACATCCGATGGGAATGATAATGGGACAATTACAGCACGCACAAGGGCGGGTGTGGAAGTTGAGCTCTATTCATGAGACACAGAACGTCAAGGTCGTCATATTTTGTCATAATTCTTCACAGATTGATTATTGCAACGTCATTAAAACCCGCTCCTCAATCCTCCGTACACAAAAACGCCGGCCCGGGCAAAACAAACCCAAGCCGGCGTTCATCCTACCCAC
>NZ_JAPWAL010000010.1:0-67597 GCF_041432905.1 Rothia sp. 27098_8_161
GGGTTATGGGGTTGAGTGGCACATCCTAGCCGCGGTGCGCGTCTTCATCATGTACGTTCTCGCGGCACAAATCCTCGTGCAGAATATCCTGCGCCGGATGCTGCCGTGCCCGCTCTTCCGCAGCACGGTCAGACAGCGAATAAAACCACGTAATATGCTCACACACACGCTCATAGGCTGCCTGCTCATCGTGAGAGGTAATCGCCTCAATAATGCCGTAATGCTGCTGCTGCAACGTGCGCTTGACCGCCTCCCAGTCCTTCAAGAAAGGAACCGCCTCCTGCACATAACTCATCGTCGCCATGTGCAGAGAGTCAATTACCGTATCAAGAACAATATTGCCGCCGAGCTTCGACAGCTCATAGTGAAAACGCGTATCGCAGAAATGGAAACGCTCATTACTGATCTTCTTATCCATCTCTGCCAGATGCACGCGCGCCCGATCCAGCGCCGCTGCACGCTCCGGAGTGTCCGGCGCCGCTGCCGCCGCACGGGCCGCAGGGCCCTCCAACAGCAGGCGGGTTGAGACAACGTCCTTCACCGGCAGGCTACGGGTCGCAATGTGCATGCGTAGCGCCCAGCTGAGTGCATCCGACGGCTCCGAAATGATAATCGCACCGGACTTCGGGCCTGAACCGGTGCTGGAGCGAATCAGACCCAGCGCGTTCAGAACCCTCAAACCTTCACGGACTGAGGGTCGGGAAATGCCGTGTCGTGCGGCAAGTTCACGTTCGGAGGGGAGCTTATCGCCCACACGCAACTCACCCAGGCGCAGGCGCCGCTCAAAGTTCTCCAGGATGATGCTGTAGCTGCGGTCTGCCAGAATCGGTTGGCGGTCAACCGCAGGGGGCGCTTTAGCAGGCTGGGTATCGTCATGAGAATGAGGCATGGTCTCTCCTGATAACGAGGCGGATAACGAAAAAGACATACTCTGCGCCTGAGATATCTCCGAGATATTTCGGGCTATTCGTTGAGTGGTCAGGGCATAAAAAGCGGGGCGGCGGAACCGAGAAGGTTCGCCGCCCCGCCATGGCCTCCGGAAAATACCGGAGCGAATGTCCTATGGTCCTTGAGGTTTTCACCTCGAGAACTCTCTAAGGGGTGAGCCTCAGATTAGGGAACCAGGAAGGACAGCACGTTGGTCTGCAGGAAGACCAAGATGCAGACGACCACGAGCATACCGAAGGACCAGGGGAGGACAGCCTTGAGGATGTCGGATTCCTTGCCTTCCATGTCCACGGAGGTAGCAGCAATAGCCAGCGACTGCGGGGAGATCATCTTACCGACCACACCACCGGTGGTGTTAGCAGCCAACATGAGCTCGGGGGTTGCGCCGTGGATACCTGCGTGCTGCAGGTTCTCAGCAGCAGACACCTGCAGCTTGGAGAACAGTGCGTTCGCGCTGGTATCCGAACCGGTCACAGCGGTACCGATCCAGCCCAGAGCCGGTGCGAGGAACGCGTAGACGGTGCCCAGGCCAGCCAGGAAGGTACCCATAGCAATGGTCTGACCGGAGAAGTTCATGACGTATGCCAGCGCCAGAACCGAAGCAATGGTCAGGATGGACCAGCGCATACGGTAGACAACGGAACCGAACTCGGTGAAGATTGCCGGGAACTTGAATGCGTAGCGGCCCTTCTCGTTGAAGAAGAAGTAGATGACAGCAACAATCAGACCGGAGATAATCAGCAGGGTGCCGGGGTTGGACATCCAGGCGAAGTTGTAGACAGCGTCCTTGACGGGCTTGCCGTTAGCAGTGACTAGGCGGGAGCTCAGAGCCTGGATGTCAATCTTGATGACGAAGCTCTTCAGCCATGCCTTCAGGCCGGCGTGCAGGTTAGCAATACCGAAGATCGCGACAACGATGACGTAGGGCAGCAGTGCCATCCAGACGCGGACAGCGGGCAGAGCTTCCTTCTCTTCGGTCTGCGCGGGCAGGCCGTAGCGCTCACGAACGCCTGCGACGCCGCGGGGCTTCCAGAACTGCAGGAAGATAACAGCAACACCCATGGAAACGATGCAAGCAACAACGTCGGTCAGGTTGAATGCGGGGGTAGCAGCGGTGATCCACTGTGCGATTGCGAAGGAAACACCGATGACCAGTGCGGGCAGCCAAGCGTCCTTCAGGCCCTTTACGCCGTCGAGGATGACCAGCAGGATGAGGGGAACGAGCATTGCCAGGAACGGAGCCTGGTGACCAACGATGGTTGCAATAGTCATGGCGTCCTTGCCGCCAACGTCAGCTGCGGTGGTAATCGGGACAGCAACTGCGCCGAATGCCACGGGTGCGGTGTTAGCGAGCAGAACGGTGATAGCAGCTTTGAGGGGCTTAACGCCCAGGGCGAGAATCATGGTTGCGGTAATTGCAACGGGAGCGCCGAAGCCAGCCAGTGCCTCGAGCAGACCGCCGAAGCAGAATGCGATGAGGATAGCCTGGATGCGCAGGTCGCCGCCGCCGAGGCGGTCGAAGACGCGACGGAGATCTTCAAAGCGGCCGGAGAGGACGGTGAGCTGGTAGAACCAGATTGCACCGAGAATAACCCAGCAGATGACCAGGCCGTAGATGCCACCGCGAATGGCGCCCAGACCGGCGAGGTCAGCGGGCATATGGAAGCCCAGGACTGCTACGAGGATAGATGCTGCCAATGCCACGAGTGCGGACCAGTGAGCGCGTGCCTTAACGCCCAGTAGCATCACAAAGAAGGTGAGGAGGGGAATGGTTGCCACGAGTGCGCTGAGGCCGAGGCTACCTCCCACTGCATTGGTTACAGCGGTATAAGTTTCCACTGGAACTCCTTTGGTTCAGGGTGTGTCTTGTGTGTGGTCAGACCATAGATAAGCCCGTTGGGGGAACGAGTCATTGTTTCCCATACGGGGATGTGGTCAGACCATTGATCGCATGTTTAGAAGAGTACCGGATAGTGCGGTGTTTCACCAAAAGTGACCTGACTCATTTTCGTATCAAAGGGATGCTTAGCGGGTTTGTATCCCGTGAATTTACCGAAATATTGCGACTCTGATAGTTAATTCCAGCTTCTGAAACTCGGATATTTCTGAAAGCGTAAAGAACTGGGTGCACGAGTGGCTACCTTGTCCAGTGGGGATTCTTCAGATGTCGGCACATTCTTGAAAAGAATGTTGCATTAAAGAGGAGTTGTCCCACAAAACAATCATAAATTCTTCAGAAAGGTGGATTTCTAGTCGGGTTTGTCTAGTGAAGGTGTGTGTTTGATAAACGTTCAATGGATAAAGAGGGGTGGGGGTAAAAAGTAGATGAGGTCATATATATCGAAAGGCGGGAAAGCATACCTTAAGGTCAGGGTAACCTAACCGATTATTTAACAAGGAAAGTATGCGCTATTTCGACTAGAGAAAAGCCGCACAACGGTGTTAAATGGCAAGGAAGATAAAAGACATCACCACGGTTTCTGATCCCACCGCATCCCACCTCCACTTGGGGCGCGCACACCAGCCGGAACCTACCGGCCCAGCTTCCCCGACTCAAAACATCTGAGTCGATTCTTCTGGAAGACCGAACGTGTTCGGACTGTGCCCCGCCTGCCCCAGACGCAGGCGGTGAGACCGAGAAACTCTGAACACAGAGGAAAGGACGGACAAGTCATGCGCATTGCACTCTTCTCCACGTGCATCGTTGACGGCATGTACCCCCGCGTAGCACGCGCCACCGTCGAAATTCTTGAACGCCTGGGCCACGAGGTTGTCTTCCCCCCGAACCAGACCTGCTGCTCCCAGATGCACGTCAACTCCGGCTACTTCGATGACGGCTACGAAGTCATCAAGAACCACGTTGAAGCTTTCGACTCCTGGGACTGGGACGTTGCTGTTGCACCTTCCGGCTCCTGCGTTGGCTCCCTGCGTCACCAGCAGGCAATGGTTGCACGTAGCCGCGGCGACGAAGCACTGGCTCTGAAAGCAGAGCAGATCGCTTCCCGCACCTTCGAGCTCTCCCAGCTGCTGATCGACATCCTCGGTATCACCAATGCCGCTGAGCAGCTCGGCTCCTACTTCCCCGAGCACGTCACCTACCACAGCTCCTGCCACGGTATGCGTATGCTCGGCCTGGGCACCCGCCAGCAGGACCTGGTCCGCACCGTTGAGGGCATCAAGTACACCCAACTTGAGGGCATGGACCAGTGCTGCGGCTTCGGCGGTACCTTCTCCTTCAAGAACGCTGACGTCTCCGGCGCAATGGTCAACGACAAGGCAGACAACATTGAAGCAACCGGAGCATCCGTATGTACCGGCGGCGACTGCTCCTGCCTGATGAACATTGGCGGTGCGCTGATGCGTCGCGACTCGGACGTGCAGACCATCCACTTCGCAGAGATTCTCGCATCCACCAAGGAAAACCCGCTCAAGATTAGCTCTGAGCGCGTCGAGCTCTCGATCGCCTAAGGAAAGATAAGACCTCATGACTGCTATTCAGCTTGGTATGCCCAAGGTCGTTCACTACGGCGAGGGCAACATTTTCGAAGAAACCCCCTTCCCCAAGTACGCGAAGGAAGAGCTCAAGAACGAGCAGCTGCGCGCCAACCTGCGCTTCGTGACCCACGCGATCCGTAACAAGCGTGCCAACGTCACCAGCGAACTGCCCGACTGGCAGGAACTGCGCAACACCGGTGAGTCCGTCAAGAACTACGTTCTGGCGAACCTGCCCGAGCTGCTCGAACAGTTTGAGCGTAACTTCACCGCCGCAGGCGGTCACGTGCACTGGGCACGTAACGCCACCGAGGCAAACCAGATTGCTCTGGACCTGATCCGCGAGCAGGGCGTGGACGAAATCATCAAGATTAAGTCCATGGCAACCGCAGAGACCGGCCTGAACGAATTCCTCGAAGAAAACGGTATCAACGCTATCGAGACCGACCTCGCGGAAGAAATCGTCCAGCTCGGCCACGACCGTCCCTCGCACATTCTGGTGCCCGCAATTCACCGCAATCGTCGCGAAATCCGTGACATCTTCCTGCGCGAAATTGAGGGTATCAACCCGGACATCACCGATGAGCCGGCAGAACTGGCAGAGGCATCGCGTTACCGTCTGCGCAATAAGTTCCTGAACACCACCGTGGCAGTCTCCGGCACCAACTTTGGTATTGCCGAGACCGGTACCCTGACCATCGTGGAGTCTGAGGGTAACGGCCGTATGTGCCTGACCCTGCCCGACACCCTCATTACCTTCATGGGTATTGAGAAGATTCTGCCCACCTTCCAGGACTACGAGGCATTCCTCCAGCTGCTGCCCCGTTCCTCCACCGGTGAGCGCATGAACCCCTATACCTCCATGTGGACCGGTGTGACCCCCGGTGACGGCCCGCAGAACTTGCACGTCATCCTCATCGACAACGGCCGTACCGCCGTTCTGTCCGACGAGCTCGGTCGCCAGGCACTGCGTTGCATCCGTTGCTCCGCATGCATGAACGTGTGCCCCGTGTACGAGCGCGCAGGTGGTCACGCCTACGGCTCCACCTACCCGGGCCCCATCGGTGCAATCCTGTCTCCGCAGCTCTCCGGTATTGAGGCAGCAGAGAACAACTCCCTACCGTACGCATCCTCCCTCTGCGGCGCTTGCTACGAGGTCTGCCCCGTGAAGATCAACTTCCCCGAGGTCCTCGTGCACCTGCGCGCTAAGGATGTTGAGTCCAAGCACGCTGTCCGCGAGTTCGAGGGCAACAAGAAGGCTCCCTTCTCGCAGATGGACGGCATGATGCTCGGCGCGAAGAAGCTCTTCACCTCCGGTAAGATGATGTCGATTGCAGAGCGTGGTTTGCCCATGTCCCGCCTTATCAGCGGCCGCAAGCACAAGATCACCGCTGTTCCCGGTATCGTCGGCGGCTGGACCGCTTACCGCGACATCCCTGAGCCCCCCAAGGAATCCTTCCGCAACTGGTGGAAGAAGGAAAAGGGTCAGGTTCCGGCACGCGATAACGCTGAGCGCGTTGACATTCAGGCCCTCATCGAGGCAAACAAGGGTAAGGTCGCTGAGGCGGCAGCAAACGCCAAGGCAGCTATGGACGCCCAGGCAGCCCGTGAAGCTAAGGAGAACAACTAATGTCCTCTGCTAAGGAAGATATCCTCGCACGTATCCGCTCGTCTCTGGCTGACGCACCCGTCGCACCCGAGCCCGTACGTAACTACCGCCGCGTCAGTGAGCTGAACGAAGAACAGACCATTGAGATGCTCGTCGACCGCCTCATTGACTACAAGGCAAACGTGTTCCACGCGAACAAGGAGAACATCTCCGAGGTCATCGCAGAGCGCCTGGGTGAAAAGTCCACCTACGTGGTTCCAGAGGGCCTGAACATGGAGTGGCTGCCGGCTGACACCGCTGACCGCAAGCGTGTCACCGACTCCGGTAGCACCCTCAAGCCCGGCTGCCTGAGTCTGAAGGAACTGGATGCAGTCGACGCTGTGGTCACCGGTTCGACCGTCTCCTGCGCAGAGACCGGCACGATCTTCTTGAACACCAACCCTGACGAGGGTCGCCGAGCCATTACCCTGGTGCCCGACCACCACATCTGCGTGGTGCCCCGTTCCACCGTGGTGGAGCTGGTTCCCGAGTCGATTGAGCGTATCACCTACATCCGTCCCGTGACCATGATTTCCGGTCCGTCGGCAACCAGTGATATTGAGCTGATTCGTGTGGAGGGCGTGCACGGCCCCCGTACCCTGGACGTCATCATCTACGACGCCTAAGGTGCAGCGCCAGAAGGCAAATCTCTAAAGAAACCGCCCGAGAGCTAAAGCTCCCGGGCGGTTTCTTTATGCCCTCGCGGCTCTAGTCTTCTGAAGCATATGCATAAGTCATGAGGGTACAAAAACGGTGGCGGGCCCATGTTCCCGCCACCGTTCGGTGCTTTATATGGTTGCTTATCGATGCGTTACCTAGCGGAGTGCTGAAGGCTCTACTGTAGCGATGCCTCCGCGTGGGTGCTTAGGCTCGTGCGTCGAAGTGCTGCAGACCGGAGTCCTCGCGGCTACCGCCCTGGCCATCGCCAACATCGCGGTAATCCTTAATCCACTCAATCTTCTGAACCCACTTAACCATCTTGTAGCCGTGCATAGAGTCCGCACGCAGACGGAGCGGGCCACCGTACACATCCGGCAGAGGCTTATCATTCATGCCCCAAGCCAGGATGGTCTCATCCTCCATAGCCATGGAGATATCCAGGCACTCATAGTACGGTTCGGTCGGTCGGCCGTCGTAGGTGTGGCCCACGTGGCCGAAGGAAGTCACCATGACATAACGAGCGTCATCAGTCTTCTCAACCAGTGCGAGAACGTCGCGCAGACGCACACCCTCCCACTTGGCGATACCGGTCCAACCCTGCATGCAGGTGTGCATGGTGATGTTAACTTCCTTGCCCAACTGCTTGAGATCGTCAAGGCTCAGGGACTTGGATTCCTTCACCAGACCGCCCAGCTCCAGGCGGTAGTCAACGAACTCGTGCTCCTTCAGGCGGTTCCACTCGGTGCTCTCACGCTCTGTCGGCGGGCGAGTGTTAACCCAGTGGAAGGGAGAAATATCTGCATCGGTGAAGGTCTTCTTCTGCACCTGACGTGAGGAAATACGATCCAGCAGGACATTACGAATCGGCTGGGTCAGACCCCAAATGAAGGTCTGGGTGAATCGCAGGTCGCGCAGGGACCAGTACGAAGCAAAGAGCCACAGAGCGACGGCAAAGACAATACCGCCAATGAGCATGGTGACTGCCTGAGCGAACTGTGCTGCATCCACCTCGTTATAGGGCTTGTTAAGCATCATGTGAGCGATGTTGTACTGGGGGTGAACCACAAACACCAGAGCCACGTGAATAACAGTGAATACGCAGTAGAAGGCCATGCCCAGGAAGTGGATGGAACGTGCGGTCTGGCGGTTACGGAAGAGGCGCACGTAGCCGGGGAAGCGGCCGCAGAATGCCGGGCTCATAATCGGGCCGGTTGCAATCATCAGCGGTGCCACAATGAACACCACGGTGAAGTACATAATCTGCTGCAGAGCATCGTACGGCTGGAAATGCTCAATGGAGGGAATCTGGAAGCCAGCATAAATCTGGATGGATTCCCACGCCTGTGGGATGATGTCCCAGCTGGTTGGGACAATGCGGCGCCACTGGCCGGTCAGGAACAGCAAGGAGACGTAGACGAGACCGTTAGCAATCCAGATAAAAGTCACAAGAGCGTGCCATGCACGACCCAGACCAATCTGGCCGTTACCAGGTAGGGAGATAAGCGGCGACAGTCGACGCTGGTCGTCGCGGGCAGTGAACTCACCGGGGACAGTCGAAACCTTGTCCTTGGTGAACTTGAGCCATTCGGAACCCGGGGTGCAGTGGTTGTTCCAGTACAGACGGGGGTGAGAGGCGAGAACTTCCCAACCTGAACGAATCAGGAAGCCCATCATAATGAAGTTGATGAAGTGCGTAATTCGGAGCCATGACGGGAAGTCCAGCTCTACGCCACCAGTGCTCGCGGTGAGGAGTAGTTGGTGCATGATGTTTCCTTCAGAGATGACTGTGTGTGCAGACAATCGATAGGATTCAGTGCGAGGCCTTAAGATGTGAGGTTAGAAATAATTACCTTTCTGACCCATATGATCCTCCTCCGTGGTTGGGAGCCGCCGGGGTATCGTCGCGGATACTCCCGAAAGGGGCACCTCCCGTGTGTGAGGGGGAGATGCACCAGCTCCCGCTGGGGCGGAAGCGGCTCTGTGCATGTATGTTGGTTTATGTGTGTTTTAGGGAAATACCCTGTGTGCTTTCAATTTTATAGGACAAAGTGTCAGTCGAGAAAGCTAAGACACGTCATCTTCTGGAATATTTGCATAAAAAATCCGAATTTAAGGAAATTTTTTGTGCCTCCCCTATTTTATAAGGAGATTCAGAGGCAAAAACTCGCCATACCCTACGGTGAGGGCATGGCGAGTTTTGAGCCTATTTGTGGGATGCCTTGTGAAATTGAATAGCGTAGCTGCCTGTTATTATGTGGTTTTTGTCGGGGCAATCCCACATAAAGTCGATGTGACTGTATGCGGGGCACCTGCTCAAACTATTTCATTCTATGAAAGACCGAACCACCACATAGCCGCAGCTACTTCTGCGCAGCATCTGTATTCTTTACAGAGCCCCTGTGCTTCTTTGCTGCATCCCGAGACGCAGTACAGGAATCAGCCGAAGCAACCTCAACCTCGGCAGAATCAGATTCAGAATCAGCCTGAGACTTCAAACGAACCACCGGAATCATACCCGTAGTCAGCTTCGTCTGCGCATTACGCTGAGCCTTCAGAGCATTCATCTGCTCCTTACGGCTAGGGGCCTCCTGAACCGGCTCTGCATCACCAAATGCCTGACGAATGCCCAACGCCCACAGCGGGAACAACAACACCGTCAGGGCGCCGCCTGCAACCAGCAGCGAAGCTGTCGACTCCTCCAGAAGACCCGAACTGGTCGCAACCTCCGTCACCGCCACAATAATCGGCAGACCCGCAGCCGAATACAACGCTAACTGCGCCTTCTGTGCGCGAGTGGTCAACCCCGAACGGGTATCGAAGAAATGCTCCGCCAAAAGCACCGGAACACCACGGCACAGCAGAATACCCACCACCACGGCAAACAGACCCAAAGGCTTAGCCACCACAGCAGACACATCAATACCCATCCCGCTGACCACAAAGAACAGCGGAATCATGAACGTAAAACCAACCACCTCAAGGCGGTGAGTCATCATGTGCAAAGCCGCCGGAGGGGTCAGAGTACGCAGAATCAGACCCGCCGCAAAAGCACCGAGCACCGCATCCAAATCAAAAAGGGCGGTGCACATAATCAAGGTCGCCAGCAGGAACATCGCAAGACGCAAAATGGTCTGGCCGGTCGTATTCGCCTCCGCAGCCATAATCTGACGCAGACCCGGCACATGCGCAAACAGACGGTGAGGAATCAGCGCCACAATCACCGCAACCACCATAAACGCCAGCAACACCACAAATGCCATGCCCGGCGAACGCGAAGACAGCAGCAACGAAATAGCGAAAATCGGCAGAAGCTCACCCACAGCACCGTGCACCAGCACTGCATTACCCACCGGCGTACCGGCAGCACCGTGAGACTTCAACATCGGCAGCAGAGTACCCAACGCCGTGGAACTCAACGCCACACCCACCGCAATATACGTATTCATCTCGCGCGAGAACGACGTAATAACCGCCGCACCCGCCATACCCAGGGCAAAGCACACCACCCAGGTGGCAATAGCGCTATAGCCCTGACGGCTACGCAACGAGGACACGTTAATCTCAAAGCCCGCAATCAAAAAGAGCATGCCCAGACCAAGCTCCTTCAGCAGCGGGATACCGCCCTCACTGCTGGCAAGGTTGAGCATATTCGGGCCAATCAGCAGACCAAAAATGAGCAGGAAAACCACATCCGGGATCTTCTTACCCGTCAGCCGCGAAAGAATCGGCGACAGCAACGCAACCAACGTAATCCAGAAAATAGACACAAACTGGCCGCTATCGTGGCTCGACCCTTCCGACAGAGTCGTACCCGAAGCAAGAAGAGCACCAGACGCCCTCAAATCCGTCAAGAAAAGCGGGGAAAAAGTCGAAAACATAAAACCTCAACGTGGTGTGTGCAGGTGGGGCGCGTTTGGGACAGTAAAAGGAGCGAAATTATGCTCCCGCGGGATTGCCCCACCTTTAAGAACGTACCAATGGTACACACCCAACCTCGTGCAATAACACTTGAACAGCACTCACCAATAGGGCAAGAAGCTCCAGCCAGCAGCCGACAGAGAGGCAGCATGAGAGCAAAACCTCGGCGCCACCGCCGGACCAGACACAGCTTCCACCGTTACACTTAACACCTATGCCAGAGCATCCGGCACACACCACCGGATGCGGCAGATACCCTGGCAGCGCACATCCCCTGGCAGGGCACACACCACCGGCAGGGCGCACAGACTCTCAAACACGGCACTACAAGGAGCGAGGACATGGCAGCAGGGCGCACACAACCCATCCCCACCGTCAGCAGCGGGGCACGTGCCGCCTCCCTCGGAGGCACCCGACGTGACCTCGGGCTCGACCTCGCCCGCGCCTTCGCCGTGCTCAGCCTGCTCATCCCCTTCGGATACTGGCTGCAACTGATCCCGGTGTCCTGGAAGTTCTGGATCCCGCAGACCCTCGTACCGGCAGAGCCGCTCTTCGCCGCAATTCTGGGCGCAGCCGCCTGGCATTACGCACGCACCGCGAACTTCCCGCAACTCTTCGCCGGAACCATCGTGCGATTCCTCGCGCTGCTTCTGCTGGGTGTGGCACTCATGCAGGGTGCTACCTACCTGCCGCAAGCCGGCGTGACCGTACCGGCGCAGGGCTTCGCATACTCTCTGCCCTTCGACATGCTCGTGCACCTGGCGCTGCTTACCCTGCTAACCCTATTCGTCGTGCACCTGCCCCTGTGGGCGGTCGCCGTGCTGGCGGTGGTCACCAGCCCCTTCATCACCTGGACCTACACCCTCCTCATGGACGTAGCTGCACACGCCGATCAGTGGACCGCCATGCAGCTGCCGTTCCTCGCAAACCACGGCGTCAACCACGCGCAGAGCGCGCAACTCATCTGGGTCATGTGCCTGGGCATCGTGCTCGTGCGCCTCTACGACAACCTGCAGGCAAAGCTCGCAATCCCCGTAGTACTCGCTGTACTGGCGCTCGCCGTCTACCGCACCTTCAACCCCTACACCGAGCTCGGCTTCCTCAACAGCCCGCAGGTGCTGCTGACCCTAAACCTGGCGGCAACCCTGTACTTCTGGGCTGAATGCGCGCGCCTGCTCTCCGCGCAGGCCGGAATGCTCACCCCCATCGCCCGCCTGGGCCAGATGTCGCTGAGCGCCTCCATTGTGCTGAGCGGAATCATTATTTACGCAGGCCCCACCGTCAAGGCTCTCACCGCGGGCGAGCACTACGTCGCCACCGGAGGCTGGGGCACCGCCGTGTACTGGAGCGCCTTCCTGCTGCTCGGCGCTGTTATCGCCCTGGGCTTCTGCACCCTCTGGTCGCGCATGGTGCGCTTCATTGCCGGACGTGGCCCTCTGGAGGCAGTACTCGCCCTCATCTCCGGACGAGGCTAAGCGGCTGAAAACCAACAATCTAGAAAGCGGCCCCTCTGCCTGCGTATCTGCGCGGATAGAGGGTTGCTTCTATGCACTCAGCATCTGCAACAGAATCAGCTTGAGGGACATGCAGCATAAATACTGCGGGTACGACAAAGCCCCGGTCCAATGGACCGGGGCTAGTTGTCGGGATGACAGGATTTGAACCTGCGACCTCGTCGTCCCGAACGACGCGCGCTACCAAGCTGCGCCACATCCCGATGTTAACCTATCAGCAAATACCGTAGGCAACTCACCTAGGATAACCCAAAAAAAATTAGAACGCAACACAACGGCACGCCACCGGTTGGAGAGGGGCAGATAAAGTTTCTAGGCTTCAGTCTCCTGAACCTGATTCAGCTCATCCCAGGAGGCGTGCATCGCCGCAAAACGACCACCGGAGGCAATCAGGTGCTGCGGGGAACCATCCTCCACCACGGAGCCTTCATGAATCACCAACACACGATCAGCGCCCAGAACCGTCGAGAGGCGATGCGCAATCACCAGCGCCGTACGCCCCGCCAATACGGTTCGCAGTGCCGCCTGCACCGCGCGCTCACTCGGAATATCCAGCGAAGCCGTTGCCTCATCCAGAATCAGCACCCGTGGATTCGCCAAGAACACGCGAGCAAAGGACACCAGCTGACGCTGACCCGCCGACAGGGTAATACCGCCGCGACCCAGCTGCGACTCGTAGCCGTTACGCAGACGCTTAATGAACGCATCAGCTCCCACCGCCTTCGCGGCAGCCTTCACCTGCTCATCGCAGGCCTGCGGGTTACCCATGCGGATATTCTCCAGAATCGACGCGGAGAACAGGAACACCTCCTGGGTCAGCATGAGCACCTCATGGCGTAGCTGCACATCTGCCAGCTGACGAACATCCACGCCGTCAATACGCACCTGACCGGCTGAAACATCGTAGAAACGAGCTACTAGCTTAGCGATAGTCGACTTACCGGCACCCGTAGCACCCACCAGCGCCACGGTTGTACCCGGCTCAATGCGCAGGCTGGTCTCCTTCAATGCGTGACGATCCGACGTGTACCCAAAGACAGCTGAATCTAGCTCCACCAGGGCACCGTGAACCGTGCCGCTCATGCCACCAGAAACACCAGGAACAGACTCGGCTGCAGGCTCTACAGCGCGCTCATGCGGATGTTGCGGCTCAGCAACCTCCGGCTCCTCAGCCAAGAACGACGACAGCTTCTCCAGCGCGGACATCGCCGACTGGAACATGTTGTAAAACTCAGAGAGCTGCATGACCGGCTCAAACACGCGGTTCGCGTAAATCACCAGTGCCAACAGGGTACCAATCTGCATGGTGCCGCCCAGCACCGCATAACCACCCAGCACCAGCGCGCCGGCAATAAACACATTGCCCAAAAGCATCAGCACGGGCGAGTAGATGCCGAAAATCTTAATCGAATCCATCACCGCAAGACGGTAACGCTCCGACGCCTGAGCGTACTCAGAACGCTTCTGTGCCTCCGACCCAAAGGCCTTCACCGCGTGGATACCCGTAAACGTCTCCACAAAACGGCTCGTCAAATGCGCAGACTCGGTACGCATCGTGCGGAAAACCGGTACCGCGGTTTTCTGGAACCAACGCGTCAAGAAGTAAATTGGCACGCCCATGACCAGCATAAACAGGCCAATACGCCAATCCAGAAGGAAAATAGCGACCGCAGAAATCACCATGGACAGCAACGTAATCGCCAACTGGCTGATGCCGCTATCCAAGAAACTGCGGACCGTATCGATATCGCTAGTCAGACGCGAAATGACCTTACCCGAGGTGTACCGCTCATGGAACGACACGCTAAGCGACTGTGCGTGACGGAACACCCGCTTACGCAGGTACACCACCACACCCAGCGATACACGTACCGTGTACGCCACGTTGACCCACGAAAAGATCGCGGTCACCGCGGTAGCCGCCACAAAAAAAGCCAGCAGAGTCAGCAGGGGAGAAGCGTCACCCTGTCTGAGCGGTTCAATGGAACTATCTAAAACGCGGGCAATCAGAATCGGCACAACCGCGGCTGACCCCGACACCAAAAGTACCGAAATAATCGACAGAACCAACGCCCCACGGTGTGGGCGCAACATCTGGCGCAGCAGAGCCATCGAGCGTTCACGGGTCTCCGCGCGCTCTTGCGGGCTCATCTGCTCTCGTGGCTCCACCGGACGATAATGGGCCATTAGCCCTCCTCTATCGTCATGAGCTGGCGGTACTGTTCCGAAGAGTCCATCAGTTCAGCATGAGTACCCTCAGCGACCACGGAGCCGTCAACCATCAGTAGTACGCGGTCCGCTAACGCGACGGTGGAGGGGCGGTGCGCCGTCAGCAGGGTAGTAGCGCCGCCCAGGCCCTCCAGCCCCTCACGCAGGCCGGTAATAATACGTTCCTCGGTGTTCACGTCCAGCGCCGAGAACGGATCATCCAGCAGCAGCACGGAGGGGCGCTTCGCTAGGGCACGCGCCAAGGACAGACGCTGACGCTGACCACCCGAAAGGCTCAGACCCTCCTCACCAATGACGGTATCCAGACCCTGCGGAAGCTCCGCCACGAAATCGCACGCAGCCAGCTGCAACGCGGTCTGGAGGGTGGTCTCCAGCTCTTCTGCGGCGGGGTAATCCTCATCCTCGGTGCCGTGCTCGTACTGCTCGGCAACGCCCATCAGCACGTTCTCGCGGACCGTGCCGGAGAAGAGCACCGCCTCCTCAAAGACGAACGCGGTCTGGGCGCGCACCTCCTCAATAGACATGTCGGCGGTGTCTCGGGTGCCAAAACGCAGGGAGCCGGAGGTCGGCTCGTAGAAACGCGGAACCAGCGACAGCACGGTCGACTTGCCGCTACCGGTTGCACCCACCAGCGCCAGAATCTCGCCCGGGAAGACCTTGAAGTTTACGTCCTTCAGCACGGAAACCTCGGGTGCCTTTACCTCAGAGTTTGCACCGGCAGCCTCTGCAGGAACAGGTGCTTCGGCAGCATCGTAGCTGAACTGAACGTGATCGAAAGTGACAGATACTGCGCCACCGCTGGGGTACTGCATAGTTTCCTTCCCGGAGCCGCCCTCGGCAGACACTCCAGCTACTGTTGACGAATCAGAAGCACCCTGCGGATGCTCGGGCACAGACACAGCCGCGGAGCCACGAACCAGCGGCACCGCCTCAAAGCCGGGCTCGTCCATGACCTCGTTGTGGCGTTCCAATGCCACCTTATAGCTCAAATAGGCAGACATCAGCGCGGTCGAGCGCGTCACGTGGCTGAGCACGGTCGTCTGTACCGCAAAGTAGGCGGTCATCGCGCCTAGACTCAAGGTGCCCGCCGCAACCTGCGAAGCGCCCACAGCCAGCGCCACCGCCGTGGAGACACCCACAATCAGGCCCTGGTACAGGGCAACACGAGCCACCAGCATCGACCTGCCGTACTCGCGCGCCTGCAGGGCGTCCACCGACTTGGCATATTCCTGAATCTGCTCGGGGGAGCGACCCAGCGCCTTAATCACGCGGATGCCGCGTACAGACTCCTCAATACGGGTGGAGAGATCACCCGTCATCTGCTGAATCTCATGCGAGGCGCGGTAGTACTTGCGGGTGAAGTTCACCAGCGACAGCACCAGAATAGGCACGGTCACCACGAACACCAGCGCCAGCGACGGTGAAGAACGCAGCATGAAGAAGCCACCGACCAGGAACATCACCGCAATAGTCAGTAGCTGCACAATACCGAAGGACAACCAACGGCGAATCGTGCCCAAATCGCTCATGGAGCGGGTCAGCAACTGACCAGAGGGCCAACGATCCAGCAGAGAAAGCGGGGCGCTGAGCAGGCGGTCAAAGAAGTTCATGCGCATGGACAGCTCAATCGTGGAGGTCGGATCCACAATCAGCCAGCGCCTCCAGTACATGAAGGAGGCGTGCGCAATACCCAGCAGAAGCACCAAGCTGCCGGCAATCCAGATAGCGCTCTCGGTGGTGCTCTGTGAGAGATGATCCACAATAATCTGCAGTACCTGCGGGATGGAAATCTCAAGGGCACCGGCACCGAACGCCACGAGTAGGCCGAACCCCCACCGCGCACGAATCGGATGTGCATAGGCGGCGAGGGTGCGCGGGGCACGCTGACCGTGCGCGTAGTCAATCGGGTTGGGGGTCGGTTCGCGCGCCGTCTCCAGGAAGGGATTACGGCGGCGCTTAGTCGTGTGTGCTGTAGAAGGCTCAGACATTAGAGACGACCACCCGCCGA
The DNA here is from genome assembly GCF_041432905.1 of Rothia sp. 27098_8_161. Classification (NCBI taxonomy): domain Bacteria; kingdom Bacillati; phylum Actinomycetota; class Actinomycetes; order Micrococcales; family Micrococcaceae; genus Rothia; species Rothia sp. 27098_8_161. The sequence goes on from NZ_JAPWAL010000010.1 coordinate 16,418, forward strand.
GGTGACGGAGGCGCCGTGCCCCTTATCGCCAGCTGTGAGGGTCACTAGGATTGCCTCCGGCGGGCAGAACAGACGCATCGGCGCAAAACGAGAGGTACCCAAACCGGCAGAAACCTGAACCGGAATACCGGACTGCTCGCTGACACCCTTCGCACGCGAAGGTGGCAAATCGCAGTTGCTGACCAGAGCATGACCGCCGGGTAGGCAGACCTGACCGCCGTGCGTATGACCGGCAAAAATAACCTGCGCGCCGTCCTGCACGAAGCGGTGCAGGGTACGCATATAGGGGGCGTGCGCCACGCCAATACGAACGCTCGGCTCATCACTCTCATCGAAGGCACCGGGGGCAAATCCGGGGTGCTCATCGTAGCGCAGGTGCGGGTCATCCACACCGGAGAATTCCAGGCGCAGACCATTGAGGTTCAGCGTGTCGTAGCGGTTAATCAGGCCCGTCCAGCCGCGCGACTCGAAGGCGTCGTGCATCCGCTCAATGGGTAGGGCTATGCGTGAGCCTTTCTCAATCATCTGCGGGGTGCGTGGCTGCCACAGGTAGCGTGCCGGGTTCTTAAAAATCGGCGCGAAATAGCAATTGGAGCCGGGCACAAATACGCCGGGGAAGTCCATGAGCGGGTCGAGCGCCTCCAACAGCGGACCCATACCGTCCACATGGGAGAGATTATCGCCCGTGTTCATCACCAAATCCGGTTCCAGAACAGCCAGTGAGTGCATGAAGTCAATCTTCTTCTGCTGACCCGGAATCATGTGCATATCCGAAATATGCAGAATCCTAAAGTCGGGGCTACCGGCAGACAGCACCGGCAGGGACTCGGTGCGGAGCTGAAAATTATTCAGTTCAATAAAGTGCCCATACGCCGCCGTGGCGGCCCCCAGGGCTGCAGTGGCGGCTACCGCCCCCGCTACCTTTTTCAGGAGCGGGGAGGAGCCGCGTGCGCCGGGGACCGCCACGGGGACGCGGGCGTTGATTGCGTTTTCACACATAATCAATCGCCTTTCAGGCTTCAGCTGATGAGCTGTGATTCTACTTGTATGCCAGAATCTTATCGCCGGGGATGGTGAAGTCCTTCGAGTTGTACTTCGGTACCATCGTCTTCATAAATGACTGCCACTGTGCACCTGCGTAGGTTGCACCATCGACGTACTGAAGGACTCGACCGTTAATGCCCACACCGTTCAGGGAGCGGAAGCCGAGGTTGTTGGAACCAACCCAAGACGCGGTGGACAGGCCGCGAGTGTAGCCAACCTGCCAGGTCTGGGAGGAGTTATCGTTCGTACCGGTCTTCGCAGCCGAACCGTTCGGCAGACCAATGCCGCGCTGAGAAGCGGAACCGCCAGGCTGGATAACGCCCTTCAGAACCCAGCTGACACCGTTAGCAATGTCCGGATCCAGAACCTGCTCGCACTGGTTCTGGTATTCCTTGAGGGTATCACCGCTGGTCTTGGTGATCTTCTCAATCGGACGGGGGGTGCAGTACTTACCCTCGGAAGCAAAGATAGCGTACATGGATGCGCTGGTCAGCGGGGAGATACCGTACTTGGTACCACCAATGTTAGTACCCAAATCGGGGATGCTGTGTAGCGGCTCGCCGGTACCGTCCAGAGCGTGCATCTTGATTGACAAGTCGTGTACATCGCACAGGTCAAGGTGGGAGAGCATGCCGTACAGGTATGAGTTCAAGGACTGGCGAATACCGTATGCGGCGGTACCGTAGGTCAGACCGCCGTTCACAGCGTTCTTGTAGGACCAGCCATTTGCCTGACCGGTGTAGTAGTACTTGCCGCCCTCGAAGCACCTGGCATTCCAGCCGAAGCTGGTGGGCCAGAAGAGCTGGGTACCGTTCACACTAGCGTTAGCGCCGCGGCCGCTGATGAGCCACTGTGCCAGAATAATCGGCTTGAATGTCGAACCCGGCTGGAAGCCAGGGGTACCACCGTACGCTACATCAACGTTGTAGTTGTACTCGGTCTTGGAGTGATCGTTTGCGTCTGTGGGGCTACCGAGCTCAGTGTTCTGTGCCATCGCGATGACGCGACCGGTGCCAGGCTCAACACTGGTTAGTGCGGAGTTGACGTCATTCCAGTTGGTTGCAGCCGGCTGGGTGGAGTCCACGGCCTGCTTTGCCGCGGTCTGAGCCTCGGGGTTCAGGGTGGTGATCACCTTCAGGCCGCCACGCTTGATGGCGGTGTTACGCAGCTCAGCGGTTGCGCCGAGGGATTCATCCTGCAGCAGGTAGTTGACCACGTAGCGGCAGAAGAACGCCTTATCACCTGCCAGGGAGCAACCCTGGGACTTGGGGTGGACGTTGAGCTTAATGTCGCTGGCGATAGCGTCGCTGTATTCCTTATCGGTAATCTTGCCGTCGCGGAGCATAGTGCCCAGAACGATGTCGCGGCGTTCACGGGCGAGCTCGGGGTTCACGGTCGGATCGTACACGTTCGGTGCCTGCACCAGACCGGCAAGAAGCGCGGACTGAGCCACGTTCAGGTCCTTAGCGGAAATACCCCAGTAGTACTGTGCAGCAGCCTCAACACCGTAGTTCGAACCACCAAGGTTCACGATGTTCAGGTAGCCTTCAAGGATTTCGTCCTTGGACTTGTTCTGCTCCATAGAAATCGCAAGCTTCATCTCGCGAATCTTTGCGGCGTAGGTCTTGTTACCGTTCAGGGTCGCGGTAGCGTCCTCACCGCGAGCCACAGCGGAGTCAACAATGAGGTTGTTGACGTACTGTTGAGTCAGGGTAGATGCACCCTGACGGCGGCCGCTGTTGGAGTTAATGATGTTGTTCAGGAACGCACGACCGATACCGATAGCGGAGACAGCACCGTGATTGTAGAAATCACGGTCCTCAACCGAGACGATAGCGTCCTTCATCTGCTGAGAAATCTGATTCAGCTTGACCTGTTCACGGTTCTCTTCAAAGAAGGTCGCGATTTCGGTCTTACCGTCAGCAGCGTAAATAGTAGAAGGACGGGAAGAGATGCCATCGGCAATGTCATCAGGAAGGTCCTGGAACCATGACATCGACGCGTTCGTGACCATACCCAAACTCACGGCAGGGGGCACGATAATAATTGCCGCGAGGAAACCGGCAATCACGCTGAACGCGAGGAACTGCAAAAAATCTCCCGGACGGTGATGCGAACGGGTTTTCTTAGATGAAGCCATTCATTCAGTTTATCCCATGAAACTGTGAGAAGAAGCCCGTCTCGGCACCCCACAGGGAGCCGGATGCCTCAGCCCTGAGAATAAAGCCCCCAAAAGCGCCGGACATTGACCAAAACCATAGTGAATCCCTTTTACTTATTGGATACCGGGCGATAGTCTAGAGGGTATGAAGAAATGGGAATACGCAACTGTACCGCTGATGATCCACACGACCAAGGCGATCCTCGATAACTGGGGTGAAGACGGCTGGGAGCTCGTAACTGTTCTCCCCGGTGCATCTGCACCTGCTGGTGCAACCCCCGCGTCGAACATGGTCGCTCCGACTCAGGGCAACCCCATCGCCTACTTTAAGCGCGAGAAGGCTGACTAAGAGCAGCGTACCCGGCGGTCACCTCAACCCCACTTCTCCTCTACATATAGGGGAGGATGGGAATAGTTGAGGCAGACCGCCGGTTAGCCGTTTAACAGCTGTTTGAATATCAGTAGCGTTTAGATTGACGGCATTCCCCACATCACCGTTTGGGTGCCAGCACCCGCCATCCTTCTGGAGTAATCATGACTGAATCCCGTATTGAAGCACGTATCCGCGAACTCGGTTACGAACTGCCCGTAGCACCCGCCCCCGTTGCAGCCTACGTTCCGGCTGTTACTTCCGGCTCCTACGTGTACACCTCCGGTCAGCTGCCCTTCGTCGACGGTGCTCTGCCCGAAATCGGTAAGGTTTCCGACTCTGGCGCTGAAGGCTTCGTGACCCCCGAGGACGCTAAGAAGTACGCGGGTATCTGTCTGCTCAATGCTCTGGCAGCAGTCAAGTCCGTTATTGGCGACCTGGACCGCGTGCAGCGCGTGGTGAAGGTTGTTGGCTTCGTAGCATCCGAGGTGAACTTCACCGCTCAGCCCGCCGTCATTAACGGCGCCTCAGAACTGCTCGGCGAAATCTTCGGGGAGGCAGGCCAGCATGCCCGCTCCGCCGTGGGCGTTCCCGTTCTTCCCCTGGACTCGCCCGTAGAGGTCGAGATTATCGTTGAGTATGTCTAAACTGTACACCGGCGCTCTGCCACTATCTGCTATTCGTGCTGCCCAAGCTCAGCGGGCAGCGCAGGACGCTCCTGAGAAGACTGTACGTACCGAATCCGCACAGGACAACGGTACCGCCCAAAACATCAAGACTCTACCCCTGCCGGCGCAGGAACGCCGCTTCGGCACTCCCACCCCGGCTGAGGGCGTGCAGCGCCCCCGCATGTTTACCGGCCGCCAGTCAGGTCCGCGCACCGCAGCCATTCAGCGTCTCTACACGATTCCTGAGTTCATGCGCACCGCCGCCGAAAGCTGGCGTGCAGGCGGCAACGAATGCACCGTCGGCTGCACGATGCGTCAGGCTGCCTCCGTAATTTTTGTGCGCGATGGCGACAACGGCCTCGAAACGATTCTGACCTACCGCCCCGGCACCTCTCCGCTGGGGGTGGTGGCTTTCCCCGGCGGTACGGCTCTTCCCGGTGATGATGAGTCTGCCTCCTGGGTGGGTCCCGGCGCCGACTACTGGCAGGACCAATTCCACTTCTCCGATATTGCGCAGGCACGCCGCAGCGTCATGGCTGCCGTGCGTGAATGCTTTGAAGAGACTGGCATTTTGCTTGCCGGCGAGGACGAACAGGACGTAGTGGAGCGCTCTAGCACCCCTGAGCTCATGGCGTGGCGTGAAGCAGTTGCCAAGCAGGAGAAGAGCTTCTCTGACTTCTTGACCTCCAGCGGTTTGAGCGTACGCGCTGATCTGCTACGCCCGGTCGCGCGTTGGCAGTCCCCGGATTTCTTCCTCAAGCGTTACGATATCGCCTACTTCACCACGGCGTTGCCCGTGGGCCAGGACCCGAAGCTACTGCTCGGTAAGGGTGTGTGGGGTGACTGGCTGAACGTGCGTGAACTGCTTGAAGCCAAGGACACCAGTGAACTGGGCGACCGCATCGGACAGTTCAACACGGTGGGCCGTACCCTCGACCAGCTTATTACCCCCGGGGTGATGTGCATGCTTGAATCGCTGGCGAAGGCACAGACTTCCGTGGCGTGGCTGTCCAAGCGCCGTAATATTGAGGTGAAGAAGCCCGTGCTCGTGACCCACAATGGTGCGTGCATGCTCTCCTTCACCGAGGTGGTTCCGGCAACCACTGGTAGCGTGTATACCGGTGCAATGGGTGTGTTCTAACGAACTGCCGCAATGCGCGCCCATACGATAAAAGCGTGAAAGAAATTAGGAGCCGTTTCCCTCTACATGGGAAACGGCTCCTAATCTATTTAAGTCGCATGTCTTTCAATGAAGGCGCCCTAGAACGCCCTAACGCAAAAAGGCTTTAGCGGGAACGCTGGCGCAGGCGGGGCAGGTCGAGAATGACAACTGCGCGTGCCTCCAGGCGAATCCAGCCGCGGGAAACGAACTCGGCAAGAGCCTTATTCACGGTCTCGCGGGATGCACCAACCAGTTGTGCCAGCTCTTCCTGAGTCAGCTCGTGAGCAACGAGCACGCCGTCGGTCGCGGGGCGGCCGAAGCGATCAGCCAAGTCCAGTAGTGCCTTAGCGAGGCGGCCGGGAACGTCGGAGAAGACCAGGTCAGCCAATGCCTCGTTAGCGTGGCGCAGGCGGCGAGCCAGAGTCTTAATAACCTGATCGGAGATAGTGGGATCGAGCTGCTGTGCACGCTTGAAGGACTCGTGCTTGATGGCAGCCAGGCGAGTCTCAGAGACAGCCACAGCGTTGGTCGAACGGGGTGAAGGATCGAAGAGAGCCATCTCGCCGAAGACGTCACCGGGACCCATGATTGCGACCATGTTCTCGCGGCCGTCAGCGGCGGTGCGACCCAGCTTGACCTTACCGGAGAGCACAGCGAAGAGCTGGTCGTCCTGGTCGCCCTCGTAGAAGAGGACCGCGTTGCGGGAGAGGTCAATCTCCTGAATATCATCGGTCAGCAGAGCGAAAGCTGCGTCGTCGAGGTTAGCAAAGAGAGGGGTACGACGGAGGATCTCGAGATCCATAAAGTTCTCCTAGATATGAGGTGATGAGCCGAAACTCATAAATGTTCAGTGAGTGAGCCCGAACCGATGTCATGCGTCTCAACATCTAAAATGTGAGAAGGGTCAAGCTGGTGTGACATATTCAACTGATATGAGCGTACCCTAAAAAAGCGCTTCACGCATTCCGATACAGCGAGCTTTGCAACAAAAGTTATTTCTTTCGAGTAAATTCAAAGCTTCCCCACAGGTTCACCACCTAATATCAGGCATTCAGGTGTGTACTTTTATCGGCACTAAGCATGCTGACGCCCTCATGACAAGGAAGCTACTGTCTCCACGCCCCGGGTATACCAGCTCGCCGCACCCACCACCGGGTGTTAACGCGCCACCACACTCACCGGGCACAGCCCACACCAACCACAATGAGCACACCGTGACCACTTCTACCCACCAAGGAGGCAATTAGTCATGACGACTGGCATCAACCTGCTTGATATTGCTATCCCCATCATCCTGCTGCTCTACTTCCTCGCCGGAGTCCGCAGCGGATTTTTCACCACTCTCGGAACCTTCCTCGGCCTGGGTCTGGGCGTCTGCGCCGCAGCCTGGCTCGTACCCCTCGCAGTAGCATCCGTGGGATCCCAGTGGAGCCTCATGACCGCCGTCAGTGTGCTCATCATCTGCCTGACCATCGGACAGTGGCTCGGTCTCCTTGCCGGACGTACCATCCGCCGCGTCACCGACATCACCCCGCTCAAGGGAATTGAACGCTTCTTCGGCGGCGTGCTGAACCTCGCCGCCTGCGCCCTGGTCATGGTCGTATTGACCATCTCCATGCGCACCGTACCCATCCCGCAGCTTAACACTGCGCTCAGCGACTCCAAGACCCTCTCCTGGATGGTCGCCTCCACCCCCGAGATTGTTAAGGACCGCATCAATACGGTACGCAATGATGTGCTCGCCTTCGGGACCATTCCGGAAGTCAGCGAGCTCATCGCTCCCGAAACCAGTGCCCCCACCCAGACCGTAGAATCCGCGGCACTGAATCGGGCGGCTGCCTCCGTGGTTGAGATTCTGGGCGCTGCCGAGCAGTGCGGCTACACCTCCACCGGCTCCGGTTTCGTAGCTGATAACGGCCTGGTCGTCACCAACGCACACGTGGTTGCCGGCGTAACCTCCCCGGTAGTACAGGATTCCCGCGGCCGCACCTGGCCCGGCACTGTCGTCTACATGGACAGCAAACAGGACATCGCCTTCATCAGCGTCCCCAAGCTGCCGCTCGAACCGCTGAGCATCGGCAACAACGCCACCGCAGGTAGCCTCGTAACCTTTATGGGCTACCCCAAGGGCGGCCCGCTCAAAGCACTACCCGCCACCGTGCAGGGCATCGGCAACACCCAGACCATCGACGCCGACACCGGCCGCGCCAACGCCATGCGCCAGGTCTACCAGCTGGCAGCCGACGTGCAGCACGGCAACTCCGGTGGCCCCGTCCTCGACGATAACGGCAACGTGGTCGGCGTGATCTTCGGTAAGGCAACCACCGGTAAGGCCGGCTACGCCGTCACCGCAAGCACCCTCAAGCAGGCACTGGCTGAAGGGGGCGAGAACACCGCCGCAGTCTCCACCGGATCCTGCCGTAAGTAACCAGCCGCTAGATAGCGATAAAGGTTCAGGCTCCCGCCCTCAAGTAAGGAGCGGGAGCCTGAACTATTTAACGAAAGGAGGCGGCGCGCTGGGCTATTCCACCAGATGCTGCACTGTTATTCCGCGAGGTGCTGTGACAGGAAATCAACCGCCATGACGTATCCGTACGCACCCGCACCGGCAATCACCGCAGTAGCCTGTGGCGACACGAACGAATGATGACGGAACTGCTCACGACGATGTACATTCGACAGGTGCACCTCAACCACCGGAAGCTCAGCCGCCTCCAGCGCATCGTGCAGCGCCACCGAAGTGTGCGTGTACGCCGCCGGGTTAATAATAATCGCCGCGCCACGAGTACGAGCACGCTGAATCTCATCTACCAGTGCCCCCTCATGATTTGACTGCATAAACTCAACGTCAAAACCATGATTCGCCGCGCGCTCACGCACCATACGCTCAATATCGTGCAGAGTGGTGTAGCCGTACACCTCGGGGCGGCGCTGCCCAAGCAGGTTCAAATTCGGTCCATTAAGCACAAAAATCGTATCTGACATAAAACCAGTGTGGCACAGCAGACGCCCGCTGAGCGATAGTCGACGCGAACTGCCCAGAAAAATGATGGTGAGCGAGCCAAGTACGGTGAACCTCGCTACCGCCCACGCACCTGAACCCGGTACCCTCGCGCTATGACCGAGAACGCCACCCAGCCCGCAGCAGACGTACAGAATACCGCAGCACGCAACACTGCGGCAGAGAATACCGAATCGCTCCTGCAGATCCGATTCGTTCCCGAATTCAAAGCCGCAGCCGCCGCCCGCCGCCTCAATGCACGCGCACCCGAAAGCCACCTCGCCACCGTGCGCCGTGCCCGCAAAATCAACCGCATCCTCGGCGAAACCTACCCCTACGCCGTCGCAGAACTCGACTTCGACAACCCTTTCGAGCTGCTCATCGCCACCGTGCTCTCGGCACAAACCACCGACGTGCGCGTTAACTCCGTCACTGGTGCACTCTTCGTACGCTACCCGGACGCTGCCGCGCTCGCCTCCGCACGTACCGAAGAGGTCGAACCCTACATTCAGTCCCTCGGCTTCTACCGCGCCAAGGCCCGCTCCATCGTCACCCTCTCCCAGCAGCTTGTAGAACGCTATAACGGGCAGGTGCCCTCAACTCTCGAAGAGCTCGTAGAACTCGCCGGAGTCGGCCGCAAAACCGCGAATGTCGTCCTCGGAAATGCTTTTGACGTGCCCGGACTGACCGTAGACACCCACTTCGGCCGTCTCGCCCGCCGCATGGGGTTCACCACCGCAGACGCCCCCGAAGCAGTCGAAAAAGACGTCGCCGAACTCATCGAACGCAAAGACTGGACGCTTTTCTCACACCACATGGTCTACCACGGCCGCCGCATCTGCCACGCCAAAAAGCCTGCCTGCGGCGTATGCCCTGTCGCCGACCTCTGCCCGTCCTATGGAGCCGGGGAGACGAACGAACAAGCAGCACGTAAACTCATGAAATACGAAATGGCACCCGGTCGAGAAGACCTGCACCTGCGATTCCTGCAGGGCGCAACCCGCCGCGAACTCATGGCAGAAGGCTACCCGCTCAGCGCCTAACGGCGACTGAACCGAACCGGAATGCAGCCGCGCAGAAGAGAGGTACACAGATGAGCGCACCCGAACAGGCGGTACAACCCGAACAGGCGGAGCAGGATGCACAGCACCCCGCCCAGCAGGCACTGGCGGCTCTCGCAGAGGGCGGCGTGGAATTCGACGTCCAAGCCCTGCTGCGCAGTGCACCCGCCAGCCCTTTGAGCAAAGAAGCTGCCGTGCTGATTCTCTTCGGCGTGCTCGACAACTCGCCCTCCACCGGCGAATTTGAAGGCTGCCCCGAGAACGTTAGCGCCGACCTGGATGTACTGCTCCTCGTGCGTGCCGCAACCCTGCGCTCACACGCCGGTCAGCCCGCCTTCCCCGGCGGCAAAATCGACCCCGAAGACTACGCGCTCGCCGAAACCACCGGCGAACCCGTCGCCCACATAGCCGCCCTGCGCGAGGCGGTCGAAGAAACCGGGCTCGACCCCGTCGGCGTGCAGATCCTCGGCCAGCTGCACACCCTGCCACTACCCATCAGCAATTTCATGGTCACCCCTGTCATCGGCTGGTGGAACAGCCCCGTGCCCGTCGAAGTCGTCGACCACAACGAGTCCGCGCGCATCGCCCGCGTGCCCGTGCGTGATCTGCTCAACCCCGCTAACCGGCACACCGCCTACGTCAAACGCGGCCGCACCTCACACCGCACCCCCGCCTTCGAGGTGCATATGCCCGGCGGCGAGGAATTCACCGTGTGGGGATTCACCGCGATTCTGCTGGACCGGATCTTCGACTCGCTCGGCTGGACCGTGCCCTGGGATACAAAAAAGATGCGCCCGGCACCCGGCTATGAGGAATAAAAATCGAGTGGAATAAAAACCGACTGGAATAAGTGCCTGACCAGCGGATATTAGGGTGCAGAATAGTGCGCATATAGGGGCGGCAGATAGCTTGGATGAAGCTACTTACCGCCCCTATTTTCGCCATTGTACGGTGCCGCTTATGGGCGGCTGATTATTTACCGCTGATTATTTACCATCTGCATAGTTGCGCACCCGAGCCACCGACACCGGAAAATCAACTGGAACCCGACCGAAAAGCAGACGTGCTGCCTCCGCAGCGCCCTCACGCACAATACGTTCCACACGATCGGCCTCCAGCTCAGGACCGCACAGCAGAAGCTCATCGTGCAAAAAATACACAATGCGGGTGCGCATCGGCATACCAAAAATCCGCTCCGACAACAGACGAGAACGCACCGCGCCCATCCAACACAGAGCCCACTCAGCTGCTGTGCCCTGCACAATAAAATTGCGGGTCATACGCCCGTGAGCACGCGCAGTCGACACTGCACGCGACTCAGCCGCAGGTGAAGACCGATCAGACACAATCTTACGGAAACGCTCATCCACCGGTGGGGATGTACGACCCAAAAAAGTCGTCACCTGACCGCCCGCCTCACCAATACGAGCCGCGCGCTCTGTAAACTCCATCGCCTGCGGAAAAAGCTCCGCCACATGCGGTAACAGAGCACCAATCTCACCGCTGCGTCCGCCGTACATAATCGCCAGCATGCCCACCTTCGCGTGGGAACGCTCCGTCAAACCCACACCCTTCATACGTGCCAACTCGGCAATACCCGCATACAGGTCAGCGCCACGACCCGCTGAAGCGAGCGCCTCATCACGGCTCAACGCCGCCAGAATACGCGGCTCAATCTGCGAGCCATCCGTCACTGTCAGCACCTGACCCTCCGGCGCCTGCACCGCCTGACGAATCTCCGCAGGTAGCTGCAACGCACCACCGCCGGAAGCACCCCAGCGCCCGGTCGCGGCGCCACCCACCTCAAGATGCGGGCGGAACGCACCCTCAGAAACCCAGGTATCAGTCCACGTCCAGCCGTTAGCAGTCCAAATGCGGTACAGCTTTTTATAGCGCAGAATCGGGTCAATCAGCGCCCAACGCTTTTCCCGCTGAGCCGGAATCGCATCCGCCCAACTCTTCAACTCCCACGAGCGCGTAGACTTCACCGAAACCCCCGCAGACTGCAGAGCACGTAAAAGATCCTGCGGCGAATCCGGGTTCAACGACGGCATAAATAGCATGCGCTGAATCTGCTCCGCCAACTCCTGCATCTTCTGCGGACGCTCCCCAAGCACCGGGCGCGGACCCAACAACTCGCACAGATGCTCATGATGCGCCTGCACATTAAACGGGATACCGTAATAGCCAATCTCAGCCGCCACCAACGCGCCGGCAGACTCAGCCGCCGCCAAAAGACGCAGCCGCTCCGGGTGCCTCGACGCACCGATAGCGCGTGCCTGCGCCAGCCACTCACGCATCAGCACGCGCACCACCGGATGTTCCGGAAGCAGAGTCACCGGGCCCGCCGCCAACTGCGGGGCAAAAGGCTCATGAGGCGCCGCCTCAAGGAAATCGGGGGAGGAATCTGCGGGGGACTGGGTGGCGTTGGTAGCGGGTGCACTCAAAAAATCAGCACCGAACAGCTCCTCCTGACCCTGAATCTGCCGCGCCACCGGCAGATACCCCTGAGGCTCCACCGCCTCACACACATCAGAAAGATCCAGCACCGGGCTGTACTCCACAAAACCGCTCGGATGCGTAGCTGCAGTCACCAAAATTCGCTGCACCAAACGCAAATCATGGCACAGATGCACCCGCACCCCGCGGCGCAGAAGCAGCGGGTCAACGTGGCGGGTATCAGCCCAAATCCAGCGGGGAAAACGCCCCTGTGCTGAATCTGCCGCCTGCCGCTCTACCTCTCGAACATACGCCGGAAGATTCGCCGCGCTTACTCTGTCAGCGCGCGTAATCCGCGGAATAAAGGTCGGGTCCTGCAACTGCTCAGCGGTCGGCGCCGAAAAATGAAAAGCACCCCACGAGGTTACCGGCTGAGCACCGTGCGAAGACGCACCCGCGGCAATAGCTGAGGTGACCGGGTGCTCGGGAGTGCCGGTCTGGGCGGTAATACCCGCGCCGGTGGCAGGACTGAGCAGAATGTACATTCTTCCATTATCGAGGATGTGTCGGTAGAACGGGTGGTGCGTGTCCAACACCAGAATTTACAGGCGGTTTGTCATAAAAGCGTCGGATGCCTGCGTTTTGTTCGTTTGAGGTGCGTGCATCGTGGATAATTCGGGGTGCATGAGAAGTTATCCACAGAACGCTCATTCTCTTAAAAATTGAGGCGGGCGCAATGCTCTCCTAGAGTCATGAACCCCTCCAACAATCCCACCGAGCACACAGCTAGCCACACCGCAAACCCTAACGGCTACCCGACCCGCACCGCGCAGAGTCCAACCATGTATGCGCCGGATACCCGCGCGCACTCGTTGCCTGCCCTGCTCATTCCCGAAGACTATCGCGCCCGCGCCGTCGCCCTGCACGCCCGCGAACTGATCCTGCGATCGCCGCAGATGAGCGCTATAGCTCTGGGTGGTTTGAGCGCCGGGCTCAGTGCTGGTGTTGAGACTGCAGGGGAGCGCCCACCTGTAGAGGGGGGAACTGCCGCAGGCAGCTCAAACACTGCGAGTGCCGCGGACGGTGGATTACTCCAAGAACCCCAACCCCTCAGTGAGATTCTCGAAAACGCCGTGGACGAGGCAATCTGCACCATCGATGGCGGATACCTGGGGAACGCGAGCAAAGAGGGAACGGGGGTAGTGAAGCCCCGAAAGTTCCGCGCCAAAACGGTGCAAGCCGCCCCCGTCTCCTGGAGCTACCCCAGCGTGGAATACGTGCCCGTCAACCGGCAGACCGCGCTGCGCTACCTCGCTACGGAACTCTACGGCCTCGGCGCCCTCGACTTGCTCCTTGAAGAGGGGCAACGCGCCGGAACCATCACCGATATCTACGTGAATTCGCCTTGCGATATCTGGATGGGCATCAACGGAACCACCCGCCCCGTGGCGCTGAGCCTCGGCAATGAGCGGCGCGTGCGTGAGCTCGCTGAGCGGCTCATCCGCAGGTACGGCGGGCAGCTGGATGCCACGCATCCGGCGGCTGACATTAGCGACGAGCACGGCAGGCGCATCCATGCGATTATCCCGCCGCTGAGTGAACGCACCCGGCTCTCCGTGCGCCTACCCGCCCGCGAGCGCCCCACCCTAGCGCAGCTACAGGCCGGTGGGCTGTGCGATGAGGCGACTGCCGCCTACCTGCACCGCATGATGACCGAACGCCGCGGATTCCTCATTAGCGGAGGTACCGGTACCGGCAAAACCACCTTACTCAACGCCCTGCTGGGGCTGTGCAAGCCGCAGGAGCGCCTCATTCTGCTCGAAGACACCGCGGAACTCGCGCCGCAGCATGAACAGGTTATTGCCCTCAAAACCCGTGCCGCCAACTCCGAAGGGGTCGGTGAAATTGGATTGGGTGAGCTGATTGTGCAGGCGCTGCGTATGGGCCCGGATCGGCTCGTGGTCGGCGAGTGCCGCGGTGCGGAGGTGGTGCACCTGCTGACCGCCATGAATACTGGTCACCGCGGTGCTGGAACGACCCTGCACGCCAATAGCGCGCAGGCGGTGCCCTTGCGTTTGTGCGCCCTGGGTGCGCTCGCCGGACTGGACAGTAGAACGGTCGCTCTACATACGGCGACGGCTTTTGAGCGCATTATCCACCTGGAACACCGGGACGGACGCCGCCGTATCGAGGGCGTCTACAGCCTGCACCCCGCAGTTGAGGGGAGCGAAGAGTATCTGCAGGTCAGGCGTATTTCTGTGGGTTCTGAAGTTGGCTACTAACTCCGTAAAGGGGAAACAAAAAATGTGAAAGGAGGAAGCAATGAAGCAGAACGAGAAGAGTAACGGAAGCCTTCGCGAACGCTGGGCTGAGCGCCTAGCTGGGCCAGCCAGCGCCGAGGAAATGCGCATGTGGCCGCTCATGCTACGCACCCTCGCCCTGAACCTACGCGCCGGTATTCCCCTGCAGGAAGCGGTGCACGCCAACCCGGGCTCCGGACAGTTTGCGCAGTTCGGACAGAATGAACCGGTGCCGGATGCAGGGAAAACGCACGCGAAGAAAACAACCGTCCGGAAAAGTGCCAGGAAAAGCGCCCAGACTCGACGGGTACGAGGTCTCTCTTTCGAAGACTACGAGCATAAGCGCTGTGCCGAAGATATCCGCCGTTTCACGCAGACGCTTGCCACGGTCACCTCCTGGGGTGCCCCCGCACACCTTGCCTGCGCGCAGCTACTTGAAAGTAACACTCGGATGCGTCCGCACAGCCGCGAACGCCTGCATGACCTGCAACTGAGCCTGCGTATGAGCGAGAGCGCCGGCGCGCCGCTCGCCACGAGCCTGGAACGTGCCGCCGAACACGCCGAAGAACGCATTGATGCGCTCCTGGGGCGACAGAGCGCTCTCGCCGCGCCGCGTGCCACCGGCAGGATCCTCTCCTGGCTACCGTTGCTCGGCCTGGGGTTGGGTGTGCTCATGGGAAGTGACCCCGTGGGCGTGCTGACCGGCTCCATTCTCGGGGTGCTCACCGGTTTGCTCGGGCTGGGGCTCGCCTTCGCCGGGCGCCGCTGGACCGCCGCGCTGGTGCATCGGGCAGAGGTGGAGAGTGTGCGGACAGCGAATGCTGAATCTGAGACGGAAAAGATTGCCTCACCAGCCGGTGCCGTGCCCATTGATACCGCTCTCGTGCTGGAGCTACTTGCCGCGCAGTTGCGAGCTGGGCTTGCGCCGCTTGCTGCCCTGGGCACCCTTGCCGAGGCACTCAATAGTCGACCTCTGCACACGGTCTGCCAGCGCCTACAGATGGGCAGCGGCTGGGGGAGTGCCTGGTCAGGCTCCGCCGCGGGAACCTTCGGCGAGCTGCGGGATGCGCTTGCCCCCGCCTACACGGGTGGTGCACCCAGCACGGCGCTGCTGCTCTCCCTTGCTGATGCGCACCGCCTCAGCGAGCGCCGTGCGGCAGAACGCGCCGCCGGAAAGCTCTCAGTAGCGCTCGTGGTGCCCCTCGGGCTGTGTTCGCTGCCCGCCTTTATTTGCTTGGGCATTGTGCCCATCCTCATTTCGCTACTGCCCACGCTGACCAGCTAAAGAACCATGCGTATAAGCGCTGTTGGCTAGCTGAAATGCCCAAAAGTTTAGACCCTCGCCCATCTGCCGTCAACGCGGATGAGCACCCGCCCCGCCCCGAATATTCAGGGCGTAACGAAAGGAAAACCAATGACGAACACCCTCTGCGAAGCAATCCGCCACGACCTGCACACTGTGGGCGCTCCGGTAAATACTCCGGTCGGCGCTCCGTCTGAAATTCAGCCCGCCGTACCCGATGCAGAAACGCAGACCATTCTGGGTCCCGTACCGCTGTCCATTGCCATCGCAACCACCATGAAGCAGCTGCGCGAAGAATGCCCTGAGCTTTTTAGCGATGCTGAGCTGAACCACACCGGCCCTAAGATTGACCCTCACGAAATGGAGATTGATATGAACACGAACAATCTGAACCCCGAGCAGGCGCTGACTATTGCCCGCGCGCTCGCCGAGGGCTGCACCCTGGACGAATGTGGCGCCACCTGCCGCAGTCTGGGTGAGCACGCGCCCGGCTGCGCCGAACATGTACCCGCTGGGAGCGGCGACAAAGTGCTCGAAGAGTACGCCCCGACGGGGGATCCTGAGGAAGGTGCCTCCACAGCAGAGTACGGCATTGTGATGCTTGCGGCGGTCGGTTTTGCGGGTCTGCTGGTGCTGATTCTCAAGTCAGATGAGGTGCGTTCCATGCTCCTGGATATTGTGCGTAACGCCCTGTCGATTGCGGGCAATACGGGACTGTTCTAGGGGTATCAGAAAACCCTCCGTAGGGTTTTGCCCTAGATGCTAGGTTCTTTGGAAAATCAAGTCAGAAGGGAGGAATAAAGAATGAACGATCATGTGAATTTGGGTGCTTTGTGGCGCACCTGCTCCGCGGGGAAAGCCGGGGCGGAACCGGCACCCTCGACCCCGCGTAAGAGCCCCGCAGAAGAGGGCGTGATTACCGCCGAATTTGCGGTCGCCCTACCCGCCGTGACGGTGGTGCTCGCCCTCTGCCTGGGTGCTGCCTCCACGGGCGTTGCGCAGATCAAGGTAGAGGAGTCCGCGCGAACGGCTGCACGAGCTGCCGCCCGCGGAGATTCCGAGGCGCAGATTCGCTCCGCCGTCAGTCGCGTCGACCCCGCGCAGAGGGTGCAGATTTCTGTTTCTCCTGATGCTGCCGCTTCTGATGATGTGGTCGCCACGGATGTGGGTCGCGTCCGAGAAGTGCACGTGCGGGTGAGCCGTCCCGCCCCCGGCGTGATCGGGTCAGCAACCGGCTGGGTACTGCGGGCGGACGCCCACGCCCGCGTTGAAGGTGGCGCCAGCAGCGAAGAAAGTACCGGCGATGATGGTGAATAAAAGCTCGGTCCTTGCCCGGTACGCGGAAGAACACCCTGAAGAGGGTAGCGGCACCGTCCTCGCCCTCACCATTATTGCCGCGCTACTGGTTCTGACCGTGGTGATTGCCGGGCTCATCGGGGTGGTGTCCGCGAACCGCAGGGCGTCCGCAGCCGCTGATTTGAGTGCGCTTGCGGCAGCGGACGCCTACCGCGGGCTCACTGAGGGGGACCCGTGTGCGGTTGCTGCGAATCTTGCCGAACGCTACGGCGCGCAGTTGGAATCCTGCACTTTTCCGGATCGCCCCGAAACGGTGGAGGTGACGGTCGCCGTCCCGGTTGCAGGCCCCATGGGCACGCTGGGTCCGGCGAGGGTGCGTGCCCGCGCCGGGGCTGAGTACATCGAAGAAGGGCGCCCCGAAGAAGAACACGCGACGGGGAGCACGGAGGAGCTGAGTTCTGCGGAGGTTGCCGATCTGGAGGAAGAGCTGGAAGCTGAGCAGAACTCAGCCCCCGAACCTCCCGAGTCAGAAAACCCGCCTGCGCCAGAAAGCATAGCCGACTAGGCTATTTACGCTCATCGGTAGTTGTCATCCCAGTACGCCTACGCCTCCTGCAGTAACCTACGCCTCCACAATGCTCTGCAGCATCGCCGTAAGTAGCGCCCGTGCGCCGTGCTTGCTGAGCGGCTCGTTGCGGTTGCCGCATTTGGGCGAGTGCACGCAGGAAGGGCAGCCGTTTTCGCATCCGCAGCTTTCAATCGCTTCGAGGGTTGCGCTCAGCCACTGCGCAACCGCGTTGAAGCCGCGCTCGCTAATGCCCGCGCCGCCGGGTGCGGCATCGTAAACGAAAATGGTGGGCCTGCCGGTGTCCACGTGAAGCAGCGTGGAGAGTCCGCCTAAGTCCCAGCGGTCGCTGGTGGCGATAAGCGGCAGCAGTCCGATGGCGGCGTGCTCGGCGGCGTGGAGGGTGCCGGGGCCGTCCTCTTCGGTCACGCCCGCGCCGAACAGATAGCTGGGCTCGAAGGTGAACCAGACCGCCTCGGTCATGAGTACTTCCGGTGGCATGGGTTGTGCCTCTTCACCCAGGTATTCGCCGCCGTAGACGGAGAATCGCCGGTAGCCGGTGACCTGGTCGGTGACTTGAACCTGCCCGCGGTGCATGGTGAGCGGGGCGAGCTGCTGCGTGTCAATCTCGGGGATAGAGATTTTGGGAATATGCTCTCCAGGAGTGGGATCACCGGGAGCAGGTTCGCTGGGAACCGCTTTCCCAACATTTTGCGTACCGTAACTAACCCGCGCACGCTCTGCCAGAATACGCACCTCGGTGCTCTCAATGGCGCGCGTGTAGTAGTCCGGGTAGACGCGGCTGAGCAGAATCACGCGCTCGCCCTCGCTGAGGGACTCGACCACGTATTGCGCGCTTTGGTGAATGTAGATTGCGCCCGGGTGCCCCTGACTCATGGCGTGTGCGGCGTCCATGGTGCCAACCACGGTGCCGTCTTCGGTGTCGATGAGCTGGTAGGGTCCGCCGCCGGTGCCGCGGATATCGACCAGGTCAGCGGCTGATTCGGCGTGCGTCCAGTACCAGCCGTCCGGGCGGCGACGCAGGTACCCCTGCTGTACCAGTCGATCAAGCAGGGCGGCGGTGTGCGGCCCGAAGAGGGACAGCTCTTCGGCGCGGATGGGTGCCTCCTGCGCGGCGGCGCACAGTTGCGGGGAGAGCACGTACGGGTTCGTCGGATCGAAAACGGTTGCCTCCACCTCCTGCCCGAAAATTGCCTCCGGGTGGTGCACCAGGTAGGTGTCGAGCGGGTTGTCGTCGGCAATGAGCACGGCGAGCGCGTCCTGACCGCTTCGACCCGCGCGGCCCACGCGCTGCATGAAGGAGGCGCGGGTGCCCGGCCAGCCCGCCACGAGTACAGCGTCCAGTCCGGAGATGTCAATGCCCAGCTCCAGTGCGGAGGTGCTGGCCAAGCCGAGCAGTTCGCCGTTGCGGAGTTTGCGTTCGAGTTCGCGGCGCTCTTCGGGGGTGTATCCGGCGCGGTATGCAGCGACGCGGTGGGCGAGGCCCGCCTCCACCTCGTCGAGGTAGCGTTGGGTCTTCTGTGAGAGGATTTCTACACTGCGGCGCGAACCGGCGAAAACCAGGGAACGGGTGCGGGAAAGCACCAGATCGGTGAGCATTTGCGCGCCCTGCTCCACGGGGGAGACACGGCGCGGCGCCTCCTGCTCGGCCTTCGACTGGACCGCCTGCTGCTGGGTGCTGCGGGCACCCTTGGCGAGCTGATCGTGCGCCTTGGGTGGCATGAATTCAGGCTCCCAGAGCGCGACGGTGGTTTTACCGCGTGCGGAGGTGGACTCGGTAATGGCTGTGACCGCCTGCTGTGGCACGCCAATGAGCTTGGAGAAAGACTCGACCGGGTTGGAACTGGTTGCGGAGGCGCCGTAGAACACGGGTACGGTGCGGTAGAGTGCGCAGACGCGGCGCAGGCGGCGCAGTAGGTTGGCGATATGCGCACCAAAAACGCCGCGGTAGCTGTGCGCCTCGTCAAGCACCACGTAACGCAGTCCGCGCAGGAAGGACGCCCACTGCCGGTGATTGCTCAGAATTGAGTAGTTGAGCATGTCCGGGGTGGTGAGAATGAAGTTGGCGTGTTCGCGGATCCAGCGGCGTTCGCCGATGGGGGTGTCCCCGTCGTAGCTTGCCGCGTGGAGTCCGGGTAGGTT
This sequence comes from Rothia sp. 27098_8_161, assembly GCF_041432905.1. Lineage (NCBI taxonomy): Bacteria > Bacillati > Actinomycetota > Actinomycetes > Micrococcales > Micrococcaceae > Rothia > Rothia sp. 27098_8_161. Next base: position 35,951 of record NZ_JAPWAL010000010.1, read on the forward strand.
GTAGGAAGTGAGGGCGGTGAGCTGGTCGGCGGAGAGTGCCTTCGCCGGCGAAATATAGAGAATATTCGCTCTATTATTAAGGTTTTCCACCCCAGAATACGAGGAAGTTGAGCTCACCGGCTCACCGTACGATGCGCGATAAATAGCGTCCAGAGTGGGCATCAGGTAGCTCAGGGTCTTGCCCGAGGCGGTACCCGTCGCCACAATCACGTGTCCGCCGCTGCCTGCACTTTTTGCGTCTTCGGCGTGCGGAGCCTTCGCCGACCCCTCAATACGCTCAGCTTCGATGCGCCCCGCCTGCCAGCCGTATCGCGCCGCACTCGCCGCCAGCGCCGCATCGAGACCGGCATGGGCAGCGTTCGCTGCCTGCACCTGGTGGGCGTAGGGCTCGGCAATGCCGAGTGATTCAAAAGTCTCCACCACACGCGGATGCAACCACTGCGGCCACGGTGCGTAGCTCGCCTCCCTAGCGGCGATAGTGTGAATATGGGTTACCTGCTCGGGCAGGGTTCCGGTGTGTTCCGCCTCCGGCAGGAGGGGCGCCAGCACCTGCTGTGCACTCGTGGGCAGCTCACGGTAACGGAGCGTTTTTGGGCGCGCCGCATGCCCCTGCTCGGGCTGGTGCGTGGGCTGCTGTTCGGGGTGCTGGTTGGTGTTCTGCGAAGGGGTGCTGTGCGGCATGGGTTCCATTGTAGAGCGGCCGGCTACACCCCGACCTGCCTCTGGTCATGCACTGCCCTGAACGACGGCTCGGAATCTGGCGCTGAATCCGCTCGGCTCCTGCCCCGACCCCGAGCCTAACTCTGAGCCCGAATCCCGCCCCGGTACCGCTTTTGTGTTGCCGACCCCGTAGCCAGCGCGCATGTATCAAAAAATCTGCATGCTTTAGGCGTATATGACGATAAAATAGTTTCGTGGCTCAAAATAAGATTATTCTGTATTACCAGTTCGCCCCCATCGCCGACCCACAGGCGGTCATGCTCTGGCAGCGTGCCCTCTGCGAGAAGCTCGGCCTGCGCGGGCGCATCCTCATTTCCAAGCACGGTATTAACGGCACCCTCGGCGGCGAAATCAACGCGGTCAAGGCGTACACCAAGGAAACCCGTAAGTACCCCGGCTTCAAGAACATAGAGTTCAAGTGGTCCGAGGGTGGCGCGGAAGACTTCCCCCGCCTGTCCGTGAAGGCACGTGATGAGATTGTGGCTTTCGGTGCTCCCGACGAGCTGCAGGTGGACGAGAACGGCGTCGTTGGCGGCGGCGTGCACCTGAAGCCTGAAGAGGTTAACAAGCTTGTTGATGAGCGCGGCGACGACGTGGTCTTCTTCGACGGCCGTAACGCGTTCGAGGCGAAGATCGGCAAGTTCAAGAACGCTATCGTTCCCGACGTGCGCACCACCCACGACTTCATCCGCGAGATCGAGTCCGGCAAGTACGACCACATTAAGGACAAGCCGGTCGTCACCTACTGCACCGGTGGTATTCGCTGCGAGATTCTCTCCGCGCTCATGAAGAACCGCGGCTTCAAGGAGATCTACCAGATTGACGGCGGCATCGTGCGTTACGGCGAGAAGTACGGCGATAAGGAACTCTGGGAAGGCTCGCTCTACGTCTTCGACAAGCGTATGCACATGGAGTTCACCCCGGACACCGTCACCATCGGCAAGTGCGAACAGTGCGGCGCTCCATCTAATAAGTTCGAGAACTGCTCCAATGACTCCTGCCGCGAGCTGGTTCTGCTCTGCCCCGAGTGCGCAGCTGATGACGCGAAGCGCCACTGTGTGCCCGAGTGCTCGGTGGACCGTGAATCAGCTGAGGTGAATGCCTAATGGCATTCGCTAAGGGCGGTGCGATTCAGATTTCTGAACCTCGCATTGAGGAGCACCCGGCGCTGATTGTTGCCGGGGTTTCGCAGGTGTTCCCCCTGGATGGCGACTTCTCCTCGCTGTGGGATGAGCTGAATCAGAAGGCGTCCCCGGCGATGCTGGATGTTCTGAATGTGACCCAGTACCTGGGTATGTGCACTCAGCCGAACCCGAAGGGGCAGGTCCGCTACACAGCGGGCTTCCTGGTGTCGGAGCCGGCGAGCGCGGTGAAGCTTGGTTTGGGCGTGTTGGAGTTGCCTGCGAGTACCTATGCGGTGGTTGAGGTGACCGGCCCGATTTCGGAGTCCATTCCGGCTGGTTTTGCCAGCTTTGAGGAAGCGTTCTTCGCGAAGAATCCGCAGTACCGCCCGGTGGGTGGTCTTGAGGTGTACGGTCGCGGCGATATGCAGGCGGCTGATTACCGTATGGAGCTGTGGGTTCCGTTGGCGAAGCGTTCCTAGGGCAGTTTGTTTCTGTCGTTATAGTTGCAGTTTTAGCTGTTGAGGAAGGGCCCGGTGGTGCGATGTGTTCGTGCTGCGGGGCTTTTCTGTGTCCCTTTTTTGGGTTTGGGGTGGGTGATACGTGCGGTGAAGGGGAGCGGTGCTCTGTGCGTAATACTCCGAAATAAATACTTGACTTGTAAAGTATTGGGGTTTAAATTTAAACCACCAGCCCGGTACTACGTAAGCCCGAGCGCAACCCACAAAGGAAAAACTATGAACAACCCCGGCACTCCGCAACTCGACCCGCAGCTCGACGAATCCATTCGCATCAGCCACCTCGAACCTAAGCGCGGCGACGAGAAGAAGCTCGGCTTCCTCTCCTTCGGCCACTGGGCTGAGGTCCCCGGCTCCCGTGTACCCTCCGCCGCAGAATCACTGCACCAGGCAATCGACCTCGCCGTAGGTGGCGAAGACATCGGACTGGACGGCGCGTTCTTCCGCGTGCACCACTTCGACCAGCAGCAGGCAACTCCCTACCCGCTACTATCTGCAATCGCGGCCAAGACCGAATGCATTGAGCTCGGCACCGGCGTCATTGATATGCGCTACGAAAACCCGCTCTACATGGCGGAACTTGCCGCTACAGCAGACCTCATTGCGGCGGGCCGATTGCAGCTGGGTGTCTCCCGAGGTTCGCCCGAATCCGTCATCCGCGGTTTTGAGAGCTTCGGCTACTACCCGGCAGAAGGTGAAAACGAGAGCGACATGGCGCGCCGCCACCTCGATATTTTCCTCAAGGCAATTGAGGGTGAGGGCATGGCGCCCAGTGCTCGCGTGGCGGGTAAGTACGCCCCCGTCCAGCCGCAGTCGCCGGGTCTGCGTGAGCGCATCTGGTGGGGTGCAGGCACTGATAGCACCGCCGTGTGGACCGCGCAGAAGGGTCTGAACCTCATGTCTTCAACCCTGATGCTGGAGGATAAGGGCATTCCTTTCGATCAGCAGCAGGCGCAGCAGATTCGCCTCTTCCGCTCCGAGTGGGTGAAGGCGGGTAATTCGGGTGTTCCGCGTGTTTCGGTGTCTCGCTCGGTGCTGCCCATTATTGATGAAATCTCGGCACGCTACTTCGGTCGCCGCGCCGCGGAGGACTCGCAGGATTACACCGGCATTATCGACAACAGCTTCTCTCGCTTTGGTCGTAGCTACATTGGTGACCCGGCGGATATTGCCGAAGAACTTGCCCGTGATGAAGCGGTTCAGGCGGCGGACACCGTGCTGCTGACCATCCCGAACCAGCTGGGCGTGGACTTCAACCTGAAAATGCTCGAGGCAATCGTGAAGGAGATTAAGCCCGCGCTGACTACCAAAGGGGGGCTTGATCCTGTTATGACATGCCCTTGAATCATTTAAAATAGGGAGTAGGTTATGCTTCATAAAGTTATCTGACTTGGTGATTGAGTGATGTAGGGCAAGCTTGTTGAAGGATGTTAAACTTCAACAGGTGGTAAGTGATGAATATCATAGAGATAGAAAAAGTTTCCCCCTCTACTTAAAAGTCAATGTTGGTTTTCTGGGGGGATGGGGGGCGGTTTTGTGGGTTTATTTGGGTTTAGGTTCCTGGTGAGGGCTGTTATGTATTGCGTGTCAGATTAAAGCCACACATCTTCCCTGGTGAAAATAAATCGCTCAAGGTGCGTAATGCAAATTATTTTCACCAACACATCATCATGCACTTTCAATATCGTTGGATTTTGTCTATTGTTAATACGCCACCCAGGATTCTCCAGCGATAATCATGCATCGCGGAGTGGGTAAGCCAGACGCTCACCTAAGGATAAAAATGATCTTGTGGGCGAGCATTTCTTCCTACGGTTGCCCTTCGGAGCATCTCCGGTAGCGCATCGTGAATTATCACTCAACGTACAAGATTAAGGACTACTCCTCATGACCCTTGAAAAATCGTCCACCGAGGCTCAGCAGTCCGGTCTGAGCCGTCGCCAGTTGGCTGCCGGTGCAGCCTGGGCGACCCCCGTTATCGCTGCATCCGCCGTCGTTCCGGCATACGCGGCGAGCACCGGTAACACCGCTGGCAGTGAATACGGTCTCTTCGTGACCACTATCTGTAACGGCGGTTTTGTCGGTTATTCTCAGAGCGATGACGGTCCTTTTAACGGCCCCACCAGCCCTGAGGCATACTGGGCTAACGGTGGTACCTACACCCCGACCATGAACGTCAATTCTAACGGTTGCGCCGCCAATGGCCAGGGGAAGGTTGGTGCGGGTAGCTACACTCCCGTGACCAACAGTGGTAGCGGTGTTAGCGGTGGTTATGTTAGCTCGACCGGCTTCTGGTTCTCTGTGCCCACCACTGCGGTAAAGACCGGTACCGGTTACGTGCCCGGTTCTAAGGCGGTTCTGAAGGCAGGCGCACGCTTTAGCACCCAGGTGACCGTAGTGGTCCCGACCACCGGCTACTGGCAGTATACCCTCAAGGACATTGGTCTTGGGCGCTATACCCAGAAGTGGACTAAGGCTCTTACTGGCCGCTCGGTCGATTTGCCGGCACCCACTGCTACCTACCTTGCTAACGCGAACGTGGCTGGCACTTGGGCTGCTTCTGCACCCACCGTCAAGGATAACGGCGACGGTACCGCAAGCCTTACTGGCACCATTACCTACACCACCAGCAAGGACTACACCCTGACCCAGTCCGGTACTAAGTACTACGGCCAGGTCCTTATTCTGCCCGGTGTGATTCAGGTTAACGGTGCATACGGTTTCAATAGCTTCACGCTGACCTCGCAGGTGGATTCGGCTACCATCACCTACTCGGGTGCTGAGGTGCCGGCCGTTCAGCTGAATAACGAGCTGCAGACTACCTCGACTATTCGTCACTGCTAATCCAGAGGATACGTCTCCTACACTAGGGCGACTGAAGAGAATACAACAGGGAATATATTGGAGCCGACGTTCGGCGCAGACAGTAATTAACGATCTGTCAGATTACGCGCAAACGTAATGGTTTTCAAGCCCTGTACCTTCACACTCAGTCGATAGGGTCCGGGTGCATCGCGTATCATACGTGACTTGCTCCGGCGCTGCCCGGTGTAGAAGACAGCACTCTCTTGCCATCGTAAAAGCCCCGCCCCCATCGTTTGGGAGCGGGGCTTTTACCGCGCTTTAAAAGCTTGTGCAAAGGTTTTCAGGCACAGCAGAAGTTCTAAGTCCCCCTGTCTAGAAAGCCTTCGTCTTTTCCCAGGGCTCAATAGCGCCCGGAACCACCTCGAAAAGCGGATGCGCACAGGCCGCCAGCTCGCCGCGCGCCGCCGTCGCTTCCGTGATGGGCGGTGGTTGCTGATGAGCGCGAACTCTGCCGCCTCCCGAGGGCAAGGGCGCGGAGCGCGTGCGGCAGCCCGCACAAGTGGACGATTGGTCAGTAATCACTGTATAGTTATCGTATGTTGACTATTGCTTCACGCCTCGACGTCATGAACCGGCTCGGCCGCGCCATGGCTGACCCGACACGTTCCCGGATTCTGATGACCCTCCTCGGCGGCCCGAGCTATCCAGCCGTGCTCTCGCGCGAGCTGGAGCTGACCCGCTCGAACGTGTCCAACCACCTGACCTGCTTGCGCGATTGCGGAATCGTCGTTGCCGAGCCCGAGGGCCGCCAGACGCGCTACGAGATCGCCAACCCGCACCTCGCCGCGGCACTGACGTCCCTGATCGACGTCACGCTCGCGGTGGACGAGGCCGCGCCGTGCATCGACCCGGCATGCTCGGTGTCGGGCTGCTGTGGAACGGCGGCGGGGGCATGAGCGAGACTCTGACCACCGCGCGCCGCGCGATGCTGCACCGGCGCGTCCGCTTCATCGTCGGCTTCACGATCACGTACAACGTAATCGAGGCAATCGTCGCAGTCTGGGCAGGCGTCCTCGCCTCGTCCGCGGCGCTCATTGGCTTCGGGCTCGACTCGGTTGTCGAGGTACTCTCGGCCGCGGCCGTCACCTGGCAGTTCACCCGCAAGGACCCTGAGCGGTGGGAAACGGTCACCGTCAAGGCCATCGGCATCGCGTTCTTCACGCTGGCGGCCTACGTCTCGATCGACGCGGTGCTGGCCCTGGTCGGCCAGGAGGGCCCCGACCACAGCCCGCTGGGTCTCGGTATCACCGCGCTGAGCCTGGTCGTCATGCCTCTGCTGGCGTGGATTGAGGTCCGCACCGGGCGGGAGCTGGGCTCCAAGAGCGTGATGGCCGACGCCAAGCAGCTCATCCTGTGCATCTACCTCTCCGGTGCAGTGTTCATCGGCCTCGTCCTCGACAGCCTGTTCGGCTGGTGGTGGGCTGACTCGGTCGCGGCGCTGGTCGTGGCGGTGCTCGCGGTGCGCGAAGGCCTGGAGGCCTGGCGCGGCGACGTCGAGTCGCCGTTCGAAGTGCTAGGGGACCTCGAAGACGAGGACGACTGACCCGTCACCCGACGATGAAGAGCCAGTGCTGCAACCCAGATATGCGCTACGAAAACCCGCTCTACATGGCTGAACTTGCCGCCATGGCCGATCTCATTGCGGCGGGTCGACTGCAGCTGGGTGTGGACTTCAACATGAAGATGCTTGAGGCAATCGTGAAGGAGAATAAGCCCGCACTGACCACCAAATAAAGACCCTGAGGTGAAGGTCCTGGGGTAAAGACCCCGTGCCATGCTGTTTCCAGCGCTCTGTAATGCGCTGAGATGCTTGTTTCCATACAGCTTAGCCACACATACAGCGATGCCCCGGCAGGCACCCGCAAGGGTTCCGCCGGGGCATTACTATGCTCACCTTCTTAGAAATCCTTCTGTCTAAAAGTCCTTCGTCTTTTCCCAGGGCTCAATAGCGCCCGGAACCACCTCGAAAAGCGGATGCGCACACGCCGCCAGCTCGCCGCGCGCCGCCAGGCGCTTGTTCAACCGGTGCTCCCACTCGGGGTCGCGCCCCGCCACCTTGTGCAGCAGAAAGGCAAGCTCGTACTCCAGCTGACCCAAAGGAACGGGAATCAGTGCCACCGAAGTGTACGGGCTTTCTGTCTTGTCGGCATCGTTCTCGCCCGCACCGTGTTTGCCCGCACCAATCAGTGCGCGGTTGAACGAGTATCCGCGGGCATCCGCTTCATCCGCCAGCCCGGACAGGTAGGCGGCAACCGCCTCCAGCGGCTGCGGATGCGTGCGAAAACGAATCAGCTGCGGATGGTTCGTGTACCCGCGAGTCAGACCCCGCAGAACCTTCTGCGCCAGCAGGGTTTCACGCCAACAAGCGACCAGGGCGCGCCGATCGAGCAGGCAGGGGTGAAGGGACCAAATACGCACGCCTAGCCCTGCGCTTCTGCCGCATGTGCCTCAGCGGCATTTTCACCAGCCGATTCTGCGCCCGCGTGCTCGTCACTAAAGTGCAAGAAGCTCTTGAGCACCAGCTCACGCACCGCGTGCAGCAGAGTGTCGCGCGGATGCTGCTCCTGCGTACCGCGTGCCGCGGCGGCAGCCTCATCGTATTCGGGCCATGACAGTAGCATGGCAAGAGCCGCCACAATCTGACCCACGGCAAGCTCACCATCGCTCGCCGAAGCAAAGCCCGCCGTCTCGGTGGAGAGCAGCTGGGTGCGGCACAGACCCGAACCAGCACGCAACAAAATGACGCTGGGATGCTCGGCGCCGGGGCGGCCGTGGCGTTCCTCAGTGACGTCCTCGGCGACCTCCAGGTGTGCGGTGAGGATTGCCTCATCGTCCATAGCGGCGAGACGGTCGTAGCGGCGCACAGACTCAGTGAGGGCGAGGGCGATGGGCTGCTGAATCGGGTAGGTAATCTCCTCGAAACGCTGCAGGGGCTCGGTCAGGCCTGCCGCGGTCGCCTCGGTCGGGCGGCGCAACCAAATCATGCCGAAACCAATAGAATGAACGTTCCGGGAAGCGAAGTCGTTCAGGTACGCCACGTAGGTCTGCTCGTAGTGGCTGCGGTCGCGGTTCTCACTCGCATCCTTCAACCAGGTCTCCGCGTAGGAGGCGGGGGTCAGCGCCTCACGCTGAATAAACCACGCCTCCGCGCCGCCGTCGGCAACCCAGGCGCGCGGGCGCTCATCCCACGGACGCGGTGCTTCCAGGTCCTCCGAATCGCGAATAATTTCCCAGTTGCCCAGCATCTGCGCGCGGCCACCGGGCACCAGCACCGACGGCAGCTGACGCACCATCGTGCTCACAATTTCGTCACCGGGCAGGCCGCCGTCACGGTAGGTGAACTGCTCTTGTGCGTTCTCACCGGCAACACGCGGGGTAATCACGAACGGCGGGTTCGACACCACCAGGTCGAAAAGCTCACCGGCAACCGGCTCCAGCAGGGAACCTTCACGCAGGCTCACGCGCGCCTGCGGGTTCTGCGGATCAATGTTCAGCGTCTGCGCGTTCAGCAGCAGATTAAAACGGGTGAACGCCAGGGCACGCTCCGAAATATCGGTGGCGGTCACGTGCTCAGCGTGGGCGAGCAGGTGGAAGGTCTGAATACCGCAGCCGGTGCCCACATCCAGGGCACGCTTGACCGGGGTGCGCTCGGTAATCTGCGCCAGAGTCAGTGAGGCATGACCAATGCCGAGCACGTGATCCTTACGGAGCACGCCGGGGCGCTGATGCGCACCCAGGTCGGCGGCAACAAAGATTTCGGTGCCGTCATCGGCGGCGTGCGGGCGCAAATCAACGCTCGCGGACCAGCGGGCAGAATCCGCAGTGTCGCGCTCAATCAGCGCGGCATCCTCGAAATCAACCAGAGCCTTGCCGAAAACCTCAGTTGCCTCAGCCTCAGTGAGCGGGCGAGCCAGCAGGAAAAACGCCAGCAGGCGCGCCAGGTTCTTCTCCTCCACGCTGTAATCGCCGCGCAGAATCTGCTCCACACGCCACAGGCCCGGCACCACCTGGTCACGAGCTAATGCCTCAGCCGCCTCAACGCCCAGTAGCTCCTGCACAGCGTCATAGCTGTAGTTCAACGCCAGCAGGCGTTCACGGATGCGGGTCAGGCGGGCGTAATCATCGCTGCGGGGAGCATCCGCAACAGCGGCGTACTCGGGAGCGAAAGTGGCGGCAGAAATAGTCATGCACACCATTCTACGCACTCGAACAGCGCTCCACTTGCTGACCAAAACTGTAACCTACTCCAAGAGCAGTCACCCCATCGCATACACTGAAACCATGAGTAACCTGTACCCCGATGAAAGTATTAGCGTCGACAAGTGTTGGGAGCGTCTGCACGCGAACACTCTCGGCCGCCTCATCCTCACTGACGGACAGCACGTCGATGTGCTGCCCGTGCTCTACGCCGTTGCCCACCAAGACGACAAACAGGAAATCTACATCCGCACCACCCGCGGTAACAAGTTCTCCTCCGTGGTGGTCAGCCGCCGCGTCGCCTTCGAAATCGACGAAACCCTTGAAGACGGCATCCGATCCGTCATCGTGGTCGGTATAGCCCACTGGCTACCGCCGGAAATGACCCCGCAGATCGTGCGCACCTTCGACCTGCCAGACTCCGAAACCCACGAAATGCAGTGGGTGCGTATCGTGCCGCAGACTGTGTACGGCCGCGAATACCCGCTGCTGCCCGCATACCTGGACGGAACCCACCCAGACTCTGACACCCTCACCAGCTAGAAGCGCAGGTAAGCGGGTGCGGTGCGCTCCAGTGCCCGTGCACACACCACCGCTCCGGTACCGTATGATGTACCGAGTACCCCGCGCACTCATGCAAGCTCAACACTCCCGGCCCACATAAACCAGAACCGGGTCAGCTCGCCTCGCGCCGGGACACCGCGCGCTCGCCGCATGAAATGCCCCGAACGCACCACATCAACTCAACACAAACTACATCCCCACCCACCACTCACCCACGTACATCACAACCTGCCGACGCTCACAAGCGCCAGCGTAGGTTATGGTTGAATATGTAGCTTTTCAATACACAGATAGAGGAGTGCCGTGCCCGCTCAGGCAAAGACCGGAAAAGCCCTGCTGATTGTGGAGTCTCCCTCCAAGGTCAAAACCATTAGCAGCTACCTCGGCGAGGACTACCTTGTCGACTCGTCCATGGGCCATATCCGTGACCTTCCGCAGCCCTCCGAACTGCCTGAAAACCTCAAAAAGAGCCCCGTGGGCAAGTTCGCTGTCAACGTTGAAGAGAACTTCGAACCCTACTACGTGGTCAACCCCGATAAAAAGAAAAAGGTCGCCGAACTCAAGCGCAAGCTCAAAGAAGTAGATGCGCTCTACCTGGCAACCGATGGTGACCGCGAAGGTGAAGCCATTGCGTGGCATCTGAAGGAAGTCCTCAAGCCCAAGGTACCCGTCTACCGCATGACCTTCCCCGAAATCACCCGGGAAGCCATTCAGCGTGGCTTCGGTGAACTGCGCGATATCGACCTGCACCTGGTCGACGCACAGGAAACCCGCCGTATCCTCGACCGAATCTACGGTTACGAAATCTCCCCCGTGCTCTGGCGCAAGGTCGGCCGCGGCCTCTCCGCAGGTCGCGTGCAGTCCGTCGCAACCCGCCTCGTTGTTGAGCGCGAACGCGAACGCATGGCATTCGTCGCCGCCAACTACTGGAACCTGTCCGGACGCTTCCTGACCGCATCCTCCGAAGGCTTCGACGCCAAGCTGGTCGCCGTAGACGGCAACCGCATCGCAACCGGCAAGGACTTCGCCGACGACGGCACCCTCAACACCTCCAAGGTCACCCACCTGAACGAGGAAGCCGCCCGCGCGCTCGCCGCAGCCCTGCAGCCCGCCGCGTTCTCGGTGCGCTCCGTTGAGACCAAGCCGTACAAGCGCCGCCCGGCAGCGCCGTTCACCACCTCCACCCTACAGCAGGAAGCCGCACGTAAGCTGCGTTTCTCCTCCCGCGTGACCATGCAGGTGGCGCAGCGCCTCTACGAAAACGGTTACATCACCTACATGCGTACCGACTCGGTGGCACTGAGCGAGCAGGCAATCTCCGCCGCACGCCGCCAGGCATCCGAGCTGTACGGCGCCGAGTTCGTGCCCTCCGCACCGCGCGTGTACACCTCCAAGAGCAAGAACGCCCAGGAAGCCCACGAAGCAATCCGCCCCGCGGGTGACACCTTCCGCACCCCGGACGCTGTGCGCGGCTCCCTGTCCAACGACGAATTCCGCCTCTACGAACTGATCTGGAAGCGTACCGTCGCCTCCCAGATGGCTGACGCGACCGGTTCCACCGCCTCCGTACGCCTGGGCGCCGTGGCATCTAACGGCCAGGACGCCGAGTTCGCCGCATCCGGTACCGTCATCACCTTCCGCGGCTTCCTTGCCGCCTACGAGGAGGGCGTTGACGCATCCCGCGTGGCTGAGCGTGAGGCGAAGGACGCTGAGAAGCGCCTGCCGAACCTGACCACCGGCGAGGCACTGACCGCCGAGGCGATTGAGCCCGCCGGTCACGAGACCCTGCCGCCCCCGCGCTACACCGAGGCGTCCCTCGTGAAGACCCTGGACGAGCTGGGCATTGGCCGCCCGTCCACCTACGCGGCGGTTATCTCGACCATCATGGACCGCGGATACGTGAACGTTCGTTCTGGTTCGCTGATTCCATCCTGGATCGCGTTCTCCGTGGTGCGCCTGCTCGAATCCAGCTTCGGACCCTACGTGAACTACGAGTTCACTGCGCAGATGGAAGAAGACCTCGACCGCATCGCCCGCGGCGAAGAATCTCGCGTCGAATGGCTGGGCGAGTTCTACTTCGGCGGTGGCTCCAAGCGCGGCCTGAAGCCCATCGTCGACAACCTCGGCGAGATTGATGCCCGCAGCATCAACTCCATCCCGATTGCGGACGGCATTGTGCTACGTGTGGGCAAGTTCGGCCCCTACCTGGAAGCCGAAGGCACCCTCGACACCGAGACCGGCGAACTGACCGAACCAATCCGCGCGAACGTACCCGCCGACCTGGCACCGGACGAACTGACCGAAGCGAAGGCACGTGAACTGCTCGAACAGGGCAAGTCCGACGGCCGCGTGCTCGGCGTGGACCCCGTCTCCGGCAACCAGATTGTGGCACGCGACGGCCGCTACGGCCCCTACGTCACCGAAGTTATCGAAGAGATGACCGAGGAACAGATTCAGGCGTACCTGGACGCGCAGCCGACCGAATACTACAAGAACGGCAAGCCCAAGCCGAAGAAGAAGCCGAAGCCCGTCAAGCCGCGTACCGCGTCCCTGTTCAAGTCCATGGATTTGGCGACCGTGACCCTGGAGCAGGCACTGCAGTTGATGAGCCTGCCGCGCGTACTCGGTACCGACGCTGAGGGCGCGGAAATTACCGTGCAGAACGGCCGCTTTGGCCCGTACCTGAAGAAGGGCACGGATTCCCGCTCGATTGGCAGCGAGGACGAAATCTTCACGATTACGCTGGAGCAGGCGCTGGAGATTTACTCCCAGCCGAAGCAGCGCGGTCGTGCGGCGGCTAAGCCTCCGCTGGCTGAGCTGGGCGTGGACCCGGTCAGCGAGAAGAAGATCGTGGTAAAGGACGGCCGCTTTGGCCCGTACATCACCGACGGTATTACGAACATTACGGTTCCGCGTGCGGAGTCGGTGGAGTCTCTGACCCACGAGCGTGCGGTGCAGCTGCTTGCTGACAAGCGTGCGAAGGGCCCGGTCAAGCGTAAGACCGCCGCGAAGAAGACCACTACGGCTAAGAAAACTAGCACTGCTAAGAAGACTACGGCTAAGAAGACGACTGCGAAGTCTACTACTACCGCGAAGAAGACGACCACTCGTAAGACCGCGGCAAAGAAGACCGCCGAGTAGCTATTCTACTGAAGGCGCAGGATGCGCCCCTGATTCCCCGCGTGGGGGTGGGGCGCCTCCTGCGCCTTTTACATGCCCGGGGAACGGTACCCGAGGAATGCGTGCCTGGCGCGTTCGGAGGTTCGGCGCGTTTTGTGCCCGCGCTGTGTTTCTTATGCCCGTGCTGTGCTGATGCTGGGCATCCGCCCGGATTGTTTGCGGAGTGAGCCGCGCCTCTGACAGACTGGAAGAGGCGCCGCACCTGCGGTACCGCACACAGACAATATCCCGCCGCGCGGCGGGGGAGGGGAGCGCATCGTGCGCCTGGGAGTTCTGGATGTCGGGTCGAATACGGTCCACCTGCTACTGATTGACGGCCGCCCTGGAGCGCGCCCCGAGCCGTACGCGTCGCACAAGATTCCGCTGCAGCTCGTGCAGTACCTCGACGCTGAGGGCAATATCTCGCAGGAAGGTGCGGATGCGTTGACCCGCTTCGTAACCAGTGCCCGCGACTTCGCTATCGAGAATGAGGCGGAGGACCTGCTGGCGTTCTCCACGAGCGCTATCCGTGAGGCGGGTAATGGTGCGGCGGTGCTGCATCAGGTGCGTGAGCAGACCGGTGTGAGCCTGAACGGTATTTCGGGCGACCAGGAGGCGGCGATTACGTACTTTGCGGTGCGCCGCTGGCAGGGCTGGGGTGCGGGCCGCATCCTTAATTTTGATATTGGTGGCGGCTCGTTTGAGTTCTCGACGGGCACGAATGCGTTGCCGGATGCGGCGATGAGTGTGCCGTTGGGCGCGGGCCGTCTGACTCGTGAGTTTTTTGATGAGCAGCCGCCGAAGCCGAAGCAGGTGAAGCGTCTGCGTAAGTATGTGCGTGAGCAGATCGCCCCGGTGGCGGAGAATTTGCTGCGTTATGGTGCGCCGGATATGACGGTGGGTACGTCGAAGACGTTCCGTTCGTTGGCGCGTATTTGTGGTGCGGCGCCGTATTCGGCGGGCCCGCATGTGAAGCGTGAGATGCATCTGCAGGATTTGCGTTTGTGGACTCGTCGCATGGAGGCGATGACGGTGTCTGAGCGTGCTGATCTGCCGGGTGTTTCGAAGGCACGTGCGGAGCAGATGCTGGCGGGTGCTATTGCTGCGGAGGCGGCGATGGAGGCGTTCGGCATTGAGACGATGCGTGTGTGCCCGTGGGCGCTGCGTGAGGGCCTGATCCTGAAGCGTATTGAGCACCTGGCGGAGGGTACGGGTACTCCGGTCAACCCGAAGACCCTCCTGTGTGAGTAGAACATGGTGATGAACCCCGCAAGCTGGTGTGTGATGGGCACCGGCCTGCGGGGTTTTCCGCGCGTTGAGTTCATGATGCTCTTTATCATTTCGTGATAATCTGTGAACGCTGACAGCTGCACAACGATGTAAAATGCGGCTGTCTAGGAAGTTTATCCACCCACAAAGTTGTCGGAAAGGGACGAATAAGGAATATGAATCTCATACTATTGGCGCATTTGTTTGCTGATGGGAATCAGGACGCTAAAGCAACGAGTGCGCCGCTGTGGGCGGCTTGGGTTCCTGCTGTAATTGCTCTTCTTGGAACGCTCCTTGTTGCTTGGCGGAGTGGTCGGAAGACTGACAAACAAATGGAACTGTCTAAACAAGCTACTCCACCAGAGCTGACTCGATATAAGACCTGGCTCGAAGTATCCGAGAAGTATAAAGGGCTTGTTAACCTTGAGAATGTAGATGCGCTTTCTATAGCTTCGGGAGAATATAGGGAGATTGAAGCATCTCGGAGAATTGCTCTTGAGAGAGCTGTATGGGAACGGAAGGTTATTTCTGAATGTTCTAATATTCAGGCACAAAAACTTGTAATGGAACTTCCAGAGTCGAAAATATATGAAATCAATAACCCGGATATAAATCGAGGAATTGAGCTTTCTGTAGATGATTATATTAGGCCAAAATCTTCTTTTATTACATGGTTTATTTACCTAATTATAATTATAGTTTCCTTAGTTCCGGTCTTGATAAATGTGCTTTCTGGCATCCCTTGGGAAGAAGCATGGGGTGCTCTTGCTTTTTCAATAATTGTAATCGTTCTTTTGGGACCTATGTTTCTTAATATTTTTCCAAACCGTGATAGCGGGGTTCTTGAAGCAAATTTTTGCATAAGAAAGATGCGTGTTGGATTCCTTGAAAATAAATATAAATTGCTAGGTAAAAATTATGATCCTTCTTCTTTGAAGACGAATGAATACTGGGAAAAAAAGCTCATGACAGAAAGACTGCGATATTCGATATTGTTAGATGAGTGGGCAGATTATGTGCATTGTCCTTGGGCGGGCAAGGGGTGGTTTAAGAAGAGGTGGCATAAATTCTGGTGCTACTTCTGCCCTGGGCATTATGTGAGGCGTAGTTTGAAAGGTAAGACTAAAGTTTTATGGGGTTCGTATAAAGACGATAAATTGAATGGTGATTTGAAGGGGAAAATTAAATTGAAGAAAAAGTTTGGAGAAACCTTGGCTGAGTTCTTGAAAAAACTGGAGCTTGAATAATATTTTTTACTGTCCTCTCAGCTCAGGTTATCTCTAAATGTGCTGAGTGGAGATATGAGAAGCCACATGTGTTTCTAACAGCCATATCATAGGTGGCTTCTCGAAACACATGTGGCTTTTCGCTATGAGGGAGCTGTACCCCCCCGCAGAATTTGTGCCATGGTTTAGTGTCTTCTGCCATGGTTTTTAACTACGACCAAAGACACTAACCTATCGAAAACCTCGGTCTAAAAAGCGGACGGCCCCGGATGCACACACGCATCCGGGGCTGCCCGCCACCTGTCAGAACCTACTTCTTAGCGCCGAACGCCCGCGTCCAAGCCCAGCGGGTCAGCACCGCCGTGCCCACCGCAACCGCCATCGGCAGCCACGCACTCGCACCCTGACCCGTAAAACCAATCAACAACGCCAACGCAGACAACGGCGCATTCATTGACACACCCAAAAACGCCGCCGTACCCGTCAATGCCGCCGCATACAACACCATCGACGCGCCACCCGGCACCCCGCCCAAACCCGGGAAGGCCCACAGTACCAGCGCCGCCATGCAAAATGCGGCCGCCGCACCCAACGCCAACCCCGGCGTCAACGTACCGCCATACGAACCCGAACGCAGGCTCAACACCACCACGGCAGCCTTCGCAACAGTCAATGCCGCCACATAACCCACCGCCCCAGCACCCAGGCCGCCCGCCAGTGCCTCATTAAAAGTGTGCTGAGTCAGCAGACGACCATTACCCAAAATCTCTGGAAGCCACAGCGAAACCACCGCGACCAGCGCAAACGCCACCGGAATACGCCACAAAAGAGAACGGTCTTTCGCCTTAATCTTCTCCGCACGCTGCGACAACGCCCTAAAACCCAACGCCAACGGAGTCAACACCACACCCGTCAGCGCCGCCACTGTCAACGTCGTCGCATCCAACGGAAGCTGCGGCACCGGGTACGTCGGCTCATTGACAATCACCAGATTCGCCGTGACCGTCGCCGTCCACACCGTCACCGCACCCACATACAGCGACCACAGGCTCAAACCAACAGCCATCGCCTCCACGAGGTACACCACGCCACCAATCGGAACCTGATACACCGCCGCCAAACCGGACGCCGCACCCGCCGCCACCAGCAGACGACGCTCACGAGCACCCAGCAGCGGGGCACCATCCGGGCGAGTACTACCCATACGTTCCAGAAAACACGCGCACCGACCCGCAGCCAGCGCACCCAGCTCACGAGGCGCGACCTCCTTACCCACCGGGGAACCCGCACCCACCGCAACAATCTGAATCACCGAATGCGAAATCTGCTGCCACAGCGAAGGGGTACGGTCCTCCTCGGTAGCACCGGCAATCTGCGAATTCACGCCGACTACACGCCGACCGCCCGACTGCAGGTAGTACCACACCAACGCCACAAACGGGCCCAATGCCGCCAAAATCAAGGCGCGGCGTGCCGGGTCAGCGCCGTCAGTGACCATCGGGTGATGTCCCTCGGCCTGACCGAAAGTCAGCTCCTGCATAAAGTCCAGAACATAGTGCAGGGCAATTGCACCCAGACCGCTGAACACGCCCGTGACCAGTGCGGCAAGGGTCAGCCCCATCAGGAGGCGAAACGAAAAAGAGTGGGAACCCGCAGGAATATGCGGGCTATTTGAGGAGGAAGCAGTATGGGAAGACATAGAAAAATGAGGGGTGTCGTGTGTTGGTTGGGCGCTTCATACCCGGCACAAAACTGCTGCCGCTGAAGCTGCTTTCATTCTACGCCCGCGCGTTCTACGGCTCGTGGGCGGGCCACAAGCTGAGAAACGGGGCGGTACATGGTGGGGCACGCAGAGTGAGTCTGCCGCCCAGAAAAAGCACCAGAAACACGAGCCAGGTCACATGCCCGTAGCCGTACCCGCTATGCTGGAAGGGTACGTCTCCACGCGCCCACCGCGCACCGAACAGTAGCCCCGGAACACACCGGCGGCACGCATGCCGGCACCCGGCGCAGGCACCCCATTAGGAAGGATCAACGATGACCGCAACTATTGCTTTTCTCGGCACCGGCTCCATGAACGGCTCCATCGCCGCAGGTCTGCTCGCTGCAGGCCACGACCCCGCCCACATCCGCGCCACCGTGCGTAGCGAAGAATCTCGCGCCGCCCTCGCACAGCGCCTTGGCGACAAGGTCGAAATCATCACTACCGGCGGCGAAGCAGACGGCAACCACAAGGCAACCGCCCACGCAGACGTCGTGCTGCTCGGCGTGAAGCCCTACGGCATCGTCGAGCTTGCCCGCGATATTGCGCCCGCCCTCGCACCGAATACTGTCGTGGTGTCCGTTGCTGCTGGTGTGACCCTCGAAACCCTCGCCGCGTGCCTTCCTGCAGGTCAGCCCATTATTCGCTGCATGCCGAACACCCCCTCCTCCGTGGGCAAGGGCGTGCTAGCGATCTCCACCACCGAATCCGTGAAGGATGAGCAGAAGAAGCTCGTCGAAGAGATCCTGGGAACTGTCGGTCTGGTCGTTGAGGTTCGCGAGGACCAGATGGATGCGGTCACCGCTGTCTCCGGTTCCGGTCCGGCATACGCGTTCCTGCTCGCGGAGGCGATGGCTGCCGCGGGCGCGGAGCTCGGTCTGGATCATGAGACCGCTCTCAAGCTTGCCAGCGCAACCGTCGCCGGAGCGGGTTTCTTGCTCGATACCAACCCGGATGCGCCCGCCCTGCGTCGCGCCGTGACCAGCCCGAACGGCACCACCGAGCGTGCACTGAACACCTTCGTGGACGGTGGCCTCTTCCAGCTGACCAATGATGCGATGCGCGCTTGCACCACCCGTTCGGCGGAAATGAGTCAGCTGTACACCGCTGACGAGGACTAATCAGCGGGAATTAACCAGCGGGGACTAATACTGCCCGGTAGCATCCCTCTGATTGGGTAAAACTATAGAAAAAACAGCCTCCTCCCGGCAGAACGGGAAGAGGCTGTTTTCTGTGTCTATTCGCGGGTTGCTCAAACGCGGGCTCCTCAAGGTAGCGAGGAAAAATATTCTTAGGGGCGTGCCGCGAAACGCTCAATCAAATCCACCTGGCCGGACACAATCAGAATGTCGTGCGAGTGAATGCTGGTGGTCGCGTCCGCGTAGGTGAAGTCCTCACCGGGGGACTTAATGCCGACCACGGACACGCCGTACTTGGAGCGGATATCCGACTCGGCGAGGGTGAAGCCGTGGGTTTCCTTCGGCGGGCGCATCTTCGCAATCGCGAAGTCGTCATCAAACTCAATGTAGTCCAGCAATCGACCCGAGACGAGGTGCGCGGTGCGGCGGCCGGCATCCGCCTCCGGGTAGATCACGTGGTGTGCGCCAATACGTTCCAGAATCTTGCCGTGTGCGGGGGTGATAGCCTTCGCCCAGATACGCTCCACACCAATGTCTACGAGGTTTGCGGTAATCAGCACAGACGCCTCCACGGAGGTGCCCACACCCACGACGGCGGAGCCGAACTCGTCAGCACCCAACTGGTGCAGGGTGTTGATATCGGTCGCGTCTGCGGAGACCACGTGGGTCAGCACGCCGGACCATTTCTGTACCAGTTCGGGGTCCTTCTCGATGGCGAGGACCTCTTTATTCTGCACACGCAGCTGCGCGGCAACAGCAGCACCGAAACGGCCCAAACCGATCACGAGGACGGGGGCGTTATGTGCACTAGCCAATGGTGGGCCTTTCTTCGGGGAACTTGTAGAGGCGGCGGCGTGAACGCATCGCCAAGCCGGTTGCGGCGGTGGTCGTGCCGATACGGCCAATAAGCATGAGCACGCTGAGCACGTACACGCCCGCAGGTGGCAGGCTTGAGGAGAGCCCGCTGGATAGGCCGCAGGTGCCAAAGGCGGAGATGACCTCGAACATGACTTCCTTGAGGTCTGCGCCGCTAATCATAACCAGAGTCGCTGCGCCGATACACACCATGGTAGCGCTCATAACAAGCACCGAGATAGCAATGCGTAGGGATGACTCGGGGATGGTGCGGTTGAACGCGACGACCTTCTGGTCGCCTCGCGCTTCGGCAAGGATGGACAGAGCAATCACGGCAATGGTGGTGACCTTCACGCCGCCCGCGGTCGAGCCGGAGCCGCCACCAATAAACATGAGCATGTCCGTCAGCAGGGTGGAGACGGGCGTGATGGTGTCCATATCAACTAGGTTGAACCCGCCCGAACGCATCATCACGGAGGCAAAGATGGCGTTGAGGATTTTATCGCCGGGGGAGTAGGAGCCGATGGTTGCGGGGTTATTCCATTCGAAAAGACCCCAGAAGAAGGCGCCAAGACCGAAGAAGAAGAGGGTTGTGACCACGGTCAGTTTTGCGGTCAGCTGCCAGCGTGAGGGGTGCAAGGGGCTACGCTGAATCGCAATGAATACGGGGAACCCGAGTGAACCCAGGAATACGGCGGCACAGATGGGTCCGAGAATGAACAGGTCGTGGCCGTAGGGTACGATACCGTCCGAGTGTGGGGTAAATCCGGCGTTGTTGAAGGCGGAGATGGCGTAGAAAACGCCGTGCCATAGAGCCTCGTGTGGTGCTTCACCGAGCGCGAGGAAGCGCGGGGTGAGGAGCATAGCAATGAACGCTTCGATGGAGAAAGATGCGTACGCTACTGCTTTGACGATGCCGCCGACCTCACCGAGTCGGCTGATGTTGAGGTCTTCCTGCGCGATGAGTTTAGTGCGCAGACCCATTTTGCGGCCGATAGCCAGCGCGAGTAGGGAGGTGATGGTCAGCGTGCCCAGGCCACCCACTTGGCAGGCGAGAAGAATTATTGCCTGACCGAAGGTTGACCACTGATCTGCTGTGGAGACCGTGGTCAGACCGGTCACGGTGACCGCGCTGGTTGAGGTGAAGACTGCGTGGTGTAGCGCGATGCGCTGCCCGTCTGCCGAAGAAATTGGCAGGGACAGCATGATGGTGAAGAAGCTGATGACCAGGATGAAGGCGCTGATTGCGGTGCGCGAGGGGGACGCCAGAACAGAGGAGTCGATGAAGTCGCGGAAGCGTTCGAGGGTTTTCCGGTCGAGCTCTAGCAGGTTGCGTTTGTGCTGAGCATCGGGACTCTCGTGGGTGTGGTCGCGCAGGGCGGGCATGCGGTCGAGCTTAATGCCGGGTACGCTGTTGAGGATACTGAGGTTTTCAGCTTCGAGACGGTCGCGGCGGCTTTGGCGAGTCTGCTGCTTTTGGGGCTCGGAGGTGGTGCCGCTGAGGGTATCCCAGCGGCGGTTGAGCTGGCCCTGGGGGTGGTGGTGTCGGCGCCGGGTGCGGCGGATGATGCGTCCCATGCGCCTCCTTCAGCGGTGTCTGGGTATTGGTACGTTGGGTGGCGGTTTGAGCCTGTGTTTAACGCCTTCTAGTGTATCGCGCTGGGTGCCTGCTGAGGGGGTTGAGGCTTTGGTGGTTTGGGGCTAAATATGTGAGCTTGGAGAAGGCGTGTGACTGGTTTTGTGGGTGGAACCACGAAAACTATATATTCTGCATTAGCTATATAAGTATTGAGAGGCTGGTTGGTTCGCATATGCCTGGGATGAGATACAGGAAATCAACATTAGATGTGATAGGCACTTCATGCTTTTCTCCCTTTCAGAACTTCATGTTGGGCTAGTGCTCAGGGGCTATTCAGAATTTTTGAAGGTAATTTCTGTATCAGCCTCATTCTAAGCTTGAGACGCCACTTTATATGTCATAATCGCTATATGCATTCTGATGTTTTTTCTGTCATCGCAGATTCGACTCGCCGCCGAATTGTGCGTATTCTCGCTGAGCAAACCCACACAGTGGGTGCAGTGGTTGAAAAGCTGGGTATGAGCCAGCCGACCATTTCGAAGCACCTGAAAGTCCTTCGTGATGCAGATGTGGTCTCCGTGACCGTGGAAGGGCAGCGTCGCCTCTACTCCCTGAACCCGGATGTATTCGCCACCGTGACCGAGTGGATTAATGAGACCGTTCAGATTGCGCGCCAGTCCAATGAGGCGCACGTACCCGTGGCACTGCCCGGTGGCGTAACTGCGTCTGCCTCCGATAAGGCGACGGCTGAGAACGCAGGCGAGAAGCCGGTCGAGAATACCTCTGAAAAGAATGCTCCGAAGCCCGAAGTTGAAGAACCCACTCAGAAGCTTGCACCCGCCGCAACTGTACCAGCTACAACTGCACCTGCTGCATCCGAGAAGAACGCAACCGCGGAGACCGACTCTGAGACTTTCGCTGTTGAGGCACCCACCCCCGAGGAAATCGAGCAGGCTCATATTCAGCGCGTCCGCGCACAGCACCTGACCCCCAGTGCGCGTATCTACTCGCGCCCTGCGGAGCAGACTGCTGATAGTGCCGCTTCCGAACCTGTCGTTGAGAAGGCAGGAGCTGCTGAGCCCACCTCGCAGGAAGAGGTAGTGGATAGCACCCCGATGCGCCCCTTCACTCCCGCATCCTACGGTTACGACGCTGGGGTGACCCCCGCGGCGCCTGCTGAGACTAAGCCCGTGGTAGCGGAGAATCCGGTGGTAATCGCTCAGTCTGCGGCTGCGGTGTCCTATGGTGTCGACCCCTCCACGGTTGTGGGTGGTTCGATTCAGCCTATTGCTGCCACCCCCGAGGCTGCTGCGTCTGAAAAGGTCGCCGACGAAAAGGTTGCTGCTGAGAAGCCTGTTGCACCCGCTGAATCCGTCAGGGAAGAGACAACACGCAAGGAATGTGCAGCTGAGGAATCTGCAATTAAGGATTCTGCAACTGAAAAGTCTGTGATTGAGAAGAACGTAGTGGATGAAGCCGCGGCAGAAGAGCCCATGAATGCTGAACCTGTGAAGGCTGAATCTGCTGAGGAAGTAGCTTGGCCGGTAGAAGCTAATGAGAAGGCTGAGCTCGGTAAGGTCGAGTCTGCCAATGATGAGTCTGTCGAGGGTGAGCCTGCTAAGGCTGAAACCTCTGCTGAGGAGCCCGAGTATCAGACCATGCCCTCCTATGATTCTGTGTACCGCCCCAACACTGAGGCGAACAGTGCTGAGGCGAAGGACAACCACCGCGGTGGCCTGTTCGGCTTCCTGCGTGGCCGCCGCCGCTAAGACAGGCGGCTGGGGACTGCCCCGCCAATCGCTTCCGATATTAACTCTCTGTAAAACGCACACACTTTCACTCACTTTTTGACCGAAAGACGCATTCACGTGGCTATTCATCGTAAAATTCTGCGCTGGCTCGAGAACGAACTGTTCGAGGGCAACATTCAGCTGGGCCAGGACCTGCCTAGTGATAGTGAAATTGCGCGCGCTATTGGTGTGAATCGTTCCCGTACCCGCGAGGCTCTACGCACCTTGGAAGATATGGATTTGGTGCAGCTGTACAACGGTCGCGGTAAGGAAATTCTTGTGCATTTGAGTGAGGAGCCGGCTTCCGCGGCGAGTGCTGCTCTACGCCTGCACATGTCCAGCTCGCGTTACCCGACTCGCGATCTGGTGCAGACCCGTATTTTGCTGGAAAGCTGGGCGATTGCGCGTATTGACCCGAAGACCGCCTCCTTCGCGGAGATGGACGAGGTCCTGGCGCAGATGGAAGATTTCGACCTGTCGATTCGTGATTTCCTGGAGCTTCTGCTGACTTTCCACCACCAGGTGATGCGTTGTGCGGGGAATGAACTGTTGGTGGGTATGCTCGCGTCGGTGCGTCAACCGAGCTTTGAGTCGATGCTATCGCTGGTGGGTCGCATGCCGCTGTGGAGTAGTGCTGTGGAACGTCTGCGTGCTGAGAGCCGCGCTATTGCGGAGGCTTTGAAGGCTGGCGATTCGGCGACGGCTCGTGCCATGGTGATTGCTCAGTTGCGCGGCATGTATTCCGATGCCGGTATTGATTTGGAGCAGGAGGCGACCTCTGCGAACGGTCTGCCGGGTGAGCCGGTTGCTTCTGAATTTGCGCCGGTTGATGTGGATGAGTTTACCACCGATGACTTTGATGATTTGATGCAGGACGATGTGTCCTTCGCCGATGTGGGGGCATTGCCTGCCCCGCATGCTCCTGTTGCGGCATCTGCTGAGCCGACTCAGGTTTCTGCTGCGGTGTCTGAGCAGTCTGAACACGAGGTTGCCCATGGCGATGAGGCGGTGTCTGAGGTTCCCTCCGAGCCGACTGATACTACAACTGGTGCGGATATTTATACTTTTGACAAGGTGGAACGCTCCAGTCCCGCTGCGTCTCAGGCCGCACCTGCTGCGGCTTCTGCAGCCCCCGCACAGCCTGCCGCTCATTCGGTGAGCCCGGATGTGCCGCTGAGCTTTGGCACCCCGCGCCGTAGCACCGCCCCCGTTGCTTCTGCAGCTTCGGTATCTGGTGCCCAGACACCCGCCGCCCAGGCTCCTGTCTCGCGGACTCTCAGCTCGCGGACTCTCAACGGTCAGTTGCCGAGCGTCTCTGCCGCGTACGCGCAGGAAGAGGCTGAGGGCCCCGCAAAGGTTCTGCGTGCTTCTACGGCGGCTCCGCGTCGTCGTAGCGGCCAGATCATTTCTCCGGTGCGTGCGACCATCATTAAGCCGGTGGATCGTAGCAAGATGCTGACTGCGCCTGCCCGTACCGCGCGTCCTGCGGCTGTTGTGACTGCCGCGGCTCCTGCGGAGACTGAGCCGGAGAATGTTATGCGTGCTCCGGCGCGCCAGGAGGCGCCCGCCGTTCGGCCTGCTGAACCTACCCGTCTTGAGGCGGCAGCGACCATCCACGACACCTATGAGAAGCTTCCGCATGATGAGCCGGTGCAGGAGTACCGCGGCATCTTCTCCAAGATGAAGCGTTTCTTCGGTGTGGATGTCTACGAGCCTGAGGTTGAGGATAGTACTGAGAAGACTCAACCCGAGGCTAACACCGAGGCGAAGCTTGAGAAGTCCGCTGTGGGTGTGGGGGCGTTGGCTCGTGCCGAGGCTGAGCGCGTTGAGCGTTTGAAGGCGTTGCACGTGGCGGCTGAGGAAGAAGCCGCAGCGGAAAGCTCTGCTGAGGAGGGTTCTGTAGAAGAGCCGGTTGAAGAACCTGCTGAGGAATATAACCCCGCGCAGGAATCGGCTGAGGAGCCGGTAGAGGTCGACTCCCAGACTGAGGAGAGCATATCTGAGGGCACTGCTGTAGCTTCTTCCGGTTCGGTGCTGTCTCATGGCCGCGCTAAGGGCTCGAAGAAGTCTAAGAAGAAGCGTCGTTAGGGCTGCTGAATCCCCAATTTGACCCGCATATACCCTCGACATACCCGTGGGAAAAGCGGAAATTCAGGGAAAAACTCCTGAAAAGCCGCTCTCGAATGGTGAAAATGGGGGTAAACCTAGTACTCTAGGTAGGTAGCGCTCTAAAACGCAAGGGTATTTCTGTGCCTAAAATGCGTTTTGGATCGGTTATACCGGTATAAATATCCCCGGGTAGCTACCGAGTCGAATGGCTCGGCCGGGTACGAGTAAAGTGAGGAAATCCTATGGGTTCCGTTATCAAGAAGCGCCGCAAGCGTATGTCCAAGAAGAAGCACCGCAAGCTGCTTCGCAAGACCCGCCACCAGCGCCGCAACAAGAAGTAAAAAGACTTCTTTTGCCCCGCCCTCCGTATGGAGAGGCGGGGTTTTTACGTTCCTGCGGTTTTGCGGGCTGGGTTTTATGCCGTGTTTTTGTATTTGTAGAGCGTATGTGCGGGTCACCTGTTTGGGGTGGGGCGCGCTATTTGAGAGACTGGGATTATGACTGAAA
Source organism: Rothia sp. 27098_8_161 (assembly GCF_041432905.1). NCBI lineage: Bacteria > Bacillati > Actinomycetota > Actinomycetes > Micrococcales > Micrococcaceae > Rothia > Rothia sp. 27098_8_161. Next base: position 61,331 of record NZ_JAPWAL010000010.1, read on the forward strand.
CTTCCACCATTAAAGTTCACCTCATGCGTCACGGCGAGGTGCACAACCCCGAGCGTATCGTGTACGGCCGTTTGCCCGGCTACCGTCTGTCCGATAAGGGCCAGCAGATGGTGCGTCTGAGCGCTGAGGAGTTTGCGGCTCGTGCTGAGCGCGGCACCCGTTTCGTGCATCTAGTCTGCTCGCCGTTGCAGCGTACCCGTGAGTCTGCTGCCCCGGTTGAAAAGCTGCTGGGCCTGACTGCGCAGCCGGATGAGCGCGTCATTGAGGCGGATAACTACTTTGAGGGTCTGCACGTGAACTCGCAGGAGCTGCTGAGGAACCCGCGTCACTGGACTAAGCTGTACAACCCGGCGCGCCCCTCCTGGGGTGAGTCGTACATGGACCAGATTCGCCGTATGGCTGCGGCTGTTCAGGATGCGGCGCGTACCGCCTATGAGCGCGGCGGTGAGGGTGCGGAGGCGATTATTGTGTCGCACCAGCTGCCGATTTGGATTACTCGCCTGGGTGTTGAGGGTCGCATGCTTCAACATGACCCGCGTGCCCGTGAGTGTAACCTGGCGTCGATTACGACTTTGGCGTTTAGCACCACTGATTTTGAGCATGAGATGCCGCATTTTGTGGAGTATTCGGAGCCTGCTGCGCCGCTGTACGGTGGTGTGATTCAGCTGCCCGGCAGCTAACAAACCTGGTAGCTAGTTCCTGAAGCTGTTTTTGAGCGTAGTAAGAGGCTGTGAGCATATCCGTTACGGATGTGCTCACAGCCTCTTACTGTAAACCTTGAGGGGCACAGGAGCTACAAATCTAGCTGTCTTAACTAGTTCTGCCCGTTACCCTGAGTCGGGGTGCCGTCCCCAGGATCTCTATGCTCAGGATCCTTAAGCTCGGGGTCATTAGGTTCGGAATCCTTATGATCAGAACCCTGCTTGTTGTTCGATTCTGCTTGGCGGCTGCGGCGTTCGCGTTCTGCTTTTACCTTGAGCCAGCGCAGGTACTCTTCATCGTCGTCGGGGGAAGATACCGGGGGCACCGGGGTGTTGCGTCGCTGACTGAAGCTGGGGCGAGGAGCGCCTGCTGCGGGCTGTGCCTTGGGGCGGCCCAGGATGAGCCACATGATCGGGCCCACCATGGGGAAGAACAGGGTGACGAGAATCCACAGCCACTTGGGCAGGGTTCGCGCCTCGTGTGCGGGGGTGCGGACGGCATCCAAGAAGGTGTATAGGGTCAGCCCCACGATGAGGGCGGCGCCGCCAATAATCAGCATGGCTCGAATCATAAGCACTACTATGACATACCGCCGCGTTATTGCGGAACTATGAACAGGGTGCCCGCTAGCGGCGTAACAGCGCGGTAATCCGGTGCAGATTCGTGCGTCGGCTTAGTATCCGGTGAACACCTGAATTTCGTGGCTAATAATATCCAGCGAACCCAGCCATACAGCGAGGGCAAGAATCACGGAGTACACGAGCGCCACAATACCCGCCTGTTTGAGGACCGGAATCAGCTCGCGGCCGCCGCGTGTCCACACGGTCAAGCAGGAGTGGATGGTCGGGCCGACCAGCAGGAAAATTAGCAGGAACCAGGGGTTCTCATCGAGCAGAAGCACTACCAGACCCAGTGCCAGGGCCATCTCCACAATGTAGGTGATGCGCGACCAGCGTTCGCCCAGGCGGACCGCCAAGGTCAGCTTGCCCGCCTCAATATCGGTGGGAATGTCACGCACATTATTAGCCATCAGCAAGGCACAAGAAATCAGACCAACGCCGATAGCGCCAACCCAGCCGAGCAGGGTCAGGGTGTGCGTCTGCGTGTAGAGAGTGCCCAGGGTGGCGACTAGACCAAAGTAGACGAAGACGAACACGTCGCCCAGGCCCATGTAGCCGTAGGGATGCTTGCCACCAGTGTAGCCCCACGCCGCAAAGACGCTGGAGGCGCCAATCGCCAGGAACCACCACTGGTTCGCCAGTGCCACCAGGGCAAGACCCGCAAGCATCGCTAGACCGAAGCAGGCGAAGGCGGCGAACTTGACGGAGCGGGGGCTTGCCGCGCCGGAACCGACGAGGCGTAGCGGACCCACGCGGTCTTCGTCGGTGCCCTTGATGCCGTCGGAGTAGTCGTTGGCGTAGTTCACGCCGACCTGCAGGAAGAACGCTACGAGGAATGCCAAGAACGCGTAGAGTGGCTTGAACTCGTTGATCTCGTAGGCGGCAGCTGAGCCGGCAATAATGGGGGCGACGGCGAGCGGCAGGGTGCGCAGGCGAGCGCCTTCAATCCATTGGGCGGCAGTTGCCACGGGGGTTCCTTCCGGGTCTAAGTGCGTATGATGCGTGGGTGTTGTGACGGTGACGGTTAGGGCGTGCGGGCGGTTGCGTGTACGGGGTGAAAACCCGCGGATGAGCCTGCTTTAGCCCTGACGATAGTCTCTGTCCAGGATACTGTATATTTTTGCGCGATCCGGCTTGCCGGTGCTGGTAAGAGGGAAATCCGGCAGGATGCTCAGCTGCTTGGGTGCGGCGGGGGCGCCGAGCTTTTCAGTGCAGCGGGCACGTAGCAGGGTGCAGAGTTCTTCGTTTAGGGCGGGGCTATTCTCGGTAGAGGCAGCTACGGTATCGATAGAGGGTACCAGCGTGACCGCGGCGGCAATGGCGGTACCCCAGCGGGCATCGGGTAGGCCGATTACGCAGGCTTCGCGTACGGCAGGATGCTCTTCGAGGACGGTTGCCACGGCGCGGGCGGAGATTTTTATGCCTCCGCTGATGAGCACGTCGTCGCTACGGCCGAGCACCTGCAGGCGCTGCTCGCTACAGTTCTTGTTGCTGTCGGGAGCCAACCGACCGTAGTCGTCGGTGCGGTACCAGCGGGTGCCGTTAGCGGCGGTGAAGAAGTGCTCGGCGGTGCGGGCGGTATCGCCAATGTAGCCGCTGGCGAGGTGCGTGCCGCTGATCCAAATACGACCAACCTGTGCGGGCTTCCCCTCAATATCCGGCACGGCGGGCATACCTTCTTCGGGCACGAGCTCCACCCGCATACCGGGCAGAACAGAGCCGGAATAGACACAACCGCCGGCGGTTTCGGCACTACCGTAGGTGGTCACCGTGGTCAGACCCAGCGTGGTGGAGACGGCGAGCAGGTCAGCGCTGGCGGGGGCGCCTCCGAGCAGGATTCCGGTGAAGGAGCCGAGTGCCTCGTGAATCTCAGAGCCCAGGTGCGGGTCGGCGTCCGCGCTTTCAAGGAGCTTATGGAGCTGGGTGGGCACCAGGGAGATAAACCGGCGTGCTGAGTTCATCTGCTGAACCGCCTGCAGGAAAACTTCGGGGCTAAAGTGCACCGATTCGGTCACGGAGCGGGCAATGACTGGGGCGGTACCGGCAAGTACGGAGCGGGCGAGCACCTGTGCACCGGCAATATAGTGCGCCGGAAGGGTCAGGAGCCATTGCGAGGCAGCATCGGAGTTTGAGCCGAAGAAGTTCTCGGTGGCTGCCGCACTGGCGGCAAGAGCTCGCGCGGTCAGTGCGGTGCGTTTGGGGGTTCCGGTGGATCCGGAGGTGCCCACCACCAGGGCAATAGGGTCCGCAGCCTCTACGCCCTCGGAGCCCGCGCTTTCCGCCTCTGCACTCTCCGTACCAGCACCCGCCGCGTACCCACCCAGCAGCTGCTCAAAGGCTCCTAGCATGGCGTGAGGGTCGGCGGGCTGATTGGCACGCACCTGTACCGCCTGCGGGTGCAGGGTAGCCTCCTGCGGGGCGGGGGAAGGCACGAGCCCGGGTACGGGGGTGTTCATCATAAGAGATCCTTGAGTGGTTGTGTGCGCCGGGGGGCTATGCCGGGTTGGGGAGGAATCAAATGCGCCGGAGCCGGATTCTTAGCTGAAGGTATCAGGGGTTGAATCCGGCTCCGAGCCTATGCATCTGAAATTACTTCTGCGGAAAGGGGCTGCCTCTTAGAAGTAGTAGGGGTAGTTGGACCAGTCCGGGTCACGCTTCTGCAAGAACGCGTCGCGACCCTCCACAGCCTCGTCGGTCATGTACGCCATGCGGGTTGCCTCACCGGCGAAGACCTGCTGGCCGAGCATGCCGTCATCAGGCAGGTTGAAGGCGTACTTGAGCATGCGAATTGCCTGCGGGGACTGGCGGGCAATGTGCGCCGCGTATTCCAGGCCCTTATTCTCAAGCTCTGCGTGGGGGACTACGTCGTTGACTGCGCCCATTTCGTACATGCGCTGTGCGTCGTATTCCTTGGCGAGGAAGAAGATTTCGCGGGCGAACTTCTGACCCACCTGGCGTGCAAGCAGCGCCGAACCGTAGCCTGCGTCGAAGGAGCCGACGGTTGCGTCGGTCTGCTTGAACTTGCCGTACTCTTCGGAAGCGATGGTCAGGTCGGCTACCACGTGCAGGGAGTGGCCGCCGCCTGCAGCCCAGCCGGAGACGAGGGCGATAACGACCTTGGGCATGGTGCGGATGAGGCGCTGCACTTCTAGGATGTGCAGTCGGCCTGCGCGTGCCGGGTCGATGCTTTCTGCGGTGTCGCCGCTGGCGTAGTGGTAGCCGTCGCGGCCGCGGATGCGCTGGTCGCCGCCGGAGCAGAATGCCCAGCCGCCGTCCTTGGCGGAGGGGCCGTTGCCGGTGAGTAGTACGGTGCCTACGTTGGAGGTCATGCGGGCGTGGTCGAGGGCGCGGTAGAGTTCGTCCACGGTGTGCGGGCGGAATGCGTTGCGGACCTCGGGGCGGTCGAATGCGATGCGCACGGTGGGCAGATCGCGGAGGATTTCGCCGTTTTCGTCGCGCTCAACCTGGCGGTGGTAGGTGATGTCGGTGAAGTCTTCGAAGCCTTCGACGATGCGCCAGTTGGCGGGGTTGAAGATGTCCGAGACCTTTTCGGGAAGTTGTGCAGTCATAGACCCTATTCTACGTTGCCCGGGCATTGCCTGAGGTTGTGGCATGGGGTGCCCGCATATAAGAAGGCCCGGACCGCGTGTGTGCGGCCCGGGCCTTAGAAGTTGGGTAAGGAACCTTACCCTGCCTCAGTTATTTGTAGGTTACTCGACCTTTGCGAGCTCTACTGCGCGGTCGAACTCTTCCTCAATGACCTGGTTCTTCTTGTAGGTGATCAGGGAGACGATGATTGCGACCAGCATCGCCGAAGCAAAGCCGGGAACCATTTCGTAGAGTACGGACTTCATCGGGCTCTGACCCCATGCGAACGCCACAACGGCACCGGTAATCATGGAGGCAAGCGCGCCCTGGGTGGTTAGCTTACGCCAGTAGAGGGAGAGTAGAACGGTCGGTCCGAATGCCGAACCGAAACCAGCCCACGCGAATGCGACCAGCTGCAGAATGGAGCTGTTGGGGTTCCATGCCAGGGCACCGGCGACCAGTGCCACGATTGCCACGCCTGCACGGCCGAGCCACAGGGACTTGGCGGCGCTGAGCTTCTTTGAGGAGAAGATACCGTAGAGGTCCTCCACCAGAGCGGAGGAGCACACGATCAGCTGTGAGGAGAGGGTGGACATAATTGCCGCCAGAACCGCAGCCAAGATGAGACCTGCAATAAAGGGGTGGAAGAGAATCTGCGAGAGGTCCAGGAAGACCGACTCCGCGGTTTCGGGGTTGGTGAGGGATGCCTCGGGGTGGCGTGCAAAGTAGGCGATACCCATGAATGCACCGCTGAGCGCACCGAACACGGTCAGGACCATCCAGCTGATGCCGATGCGGCGGCCGGACTTTGCGTCTTCGGGGGTGCGCATTGCCATGAAGCGCACGATAATGTGAGGCTGGCCGAAGTATCCCAAACCCCATGCGAGGGATGAAACAATGCCGGCGAAAGTGGTGCCTGCGAAGATGCTGAGTGCGTCGGGGCGAACCTGGCTGATGGATTCAACCACCGGGTCCACACCGCCAAGATCGATGATGGTGATAATCGGCACGGCAATGAGTGCTGCAAGCATGAGCAGACCCTGAACCATGTCGGTGTAGGAGGCGCCCATGAAGCCGCCGAAAAGGGTGTAGAACACGGTAATGCCTGCCAGCAGGAGCATGCCGGTGTGGTATTCCTGGCCGAAGGAGGACTTGAAGAACAGACCACCGGACACCATACCGGAGGAGACGTAGAAGGTGAAGAACACCAGAATCACGATGCCGGAGACGATGCGCAGCACGCGCTTGGTGTCATGGAGGCGGTTGCTCAGGAAGACGGGGACGGTCACGGCGTCGCCTGCTACTTCGGTGTAGCTACGCAGTCTCGGTGCCACGAACTTCCAGTTGCACCATGCGC